>CAYUIL010000306.1:0-2291 GCA_964444715.1 uncultured Pirellulales bacterium
GCCGGCTGTTACTGTATATTGAATTACCCCGAAATTCGCTTGGATGGAATAGCCGGCATCCATCGTTATGGTCGTGACCGCTGAATTCGCATCGGCGATTGTATTGGTATCGCCTGTCCAGTCGACAAAGTTATGGCCGACCTCCGGCACCGCATTAAGGTCAACAACAGTTCCGTGAGCATATTGGAATGCCCCTGTGCCGGGTTGTGTTACAGAGCCGCCTGCTGTTGAGGATACCGTCAATGTCCTCTGGTCTATTGCAAAATTGGCTTGCACCGTGTAGTTGGCGTCCATCAGCACTGTTGTGGAAGGCTGGTTTGGCTCGGCCACTTTACCCGCCGTTACCGCCGTCCCTGTCCAGTTAACGAAATGGTAGTTCGTATAAGCGTATGCAGCAAGATTTACGACATTGCCGTCGGGATAATTGAAATTTCCTATGCCGGGCTGCGTCACAGTCCCGCCGGGACTTGACGATACTGTTAGTGTGTACTGCACAGGTACGATAATGTCACCGGTGACCTCAACATCATCGATATTCCAGCCAGGGTATGTGACCGAGCCATCTGTTGGCCCCATGCCCCAGCGGATATAAACATTCTGCTGGTCGTCTGCGACCGCCGATGGAAGTGTGTATTCGAAGTATTGCCAGTTTGAATCCGAAATAGCGGAGCCGCTGTGAACCCAAACGTCGGTCCATGAGCTGCCGTTATTTGATACTTGGATGTTGGCGTGGTCAAAGCTCGATGACTCGACACCTAACCATCTGTAGAAACCCAATTTGATGTTTTCGTATCCTCGACAGTCTATTGGCCCGGCAGTGGCGTATCGCGCCGAACTCATGCTGTTGGTGTAATCCCCAGCCAGATTATATCCTACCACGTTGCTTCCCATATAGCCGCTCGTTGGGTCCAGATTGTGACTGCCGCCACCCAGAGGCTGTCCCCACTGCCAGGTTGAGTCAAGTGTCCAGCCGGGATTAGTGTCCATATTTGCAATGTAAATCGCGTTGATAACACTAATCGAAACCGTTGCAATATTTGAATCACCGCCTTCTGCGCCATCATTATCATTAGCTTTGAATTGAAACCTGTCGGAACCGGTAAAGGAAACATCCGGGGTGTAAACGACTTGATTGCCATCGCCAATCAGAGTGTAAGGAACAGCAGTTATGCCACCTGCGCCGGGGTCACTCAATTCACCGTTGGATGGCAATGATGTGATGATATAAGTCAGCACTCCCGGAGGATTCGGCAAGCCATCGTCGGTGGCCTGCAATGCAATTGGCACCGCGGTGTTTGTTTGTGTTTGTATCTCTAAGTCTTCTGCGACGGGAGGGTTGGCAATCCCTTCGCCAATGTAAATATCATCTACTGCCATGTCGCTGGTATAGCTGGTTCCGGTGATACCTGTTAGTCTTATCTTAATGGTGGCGTCGCTGTAAGCTGATAAATCGACAACAGCCTCATACCAGCTGTCGCCCTGATCGCCCGAAAGATACCGCAGTGACGTCCAGCTTGCGCAGTTATTGTCGGATATCTCGACCGTAAGGCTCCCCATCGCGGCGCCGTACATATGATACCAGAAACGCATTTCGGGATTCGTAAGCGATGTAAGGTCAAAGCACGGACCTTCTAACGTCGCCTGCTTGTTAGGATAACCTGGGCTCGATGCTTCTGTATACAGATAGTATGTCCCGTCGTATGCCGATGACGGTCCTGTACCGCTTGAAGGTGTTGAGCCACTATATCGGGTCCAATCCATATCATCTGTTGCTGAATTGACCCATTCTCCAAAGTCGCTCTCGAAACTTTCTGTATAGGGATAGGAAGTGATAGTAGCCAAACAACAGACGCTGGTTATGCTATTGATGGCCTCTCCCAGGTTAATGCGTGGTTTCGTAATGGCCACCTTGCCGTCGGTTATATTGTCTCCGCTCGAAGTTAAAACAACACGGACCTCCGACGGCGATAAGTAACTGCCGTTTACAGCTTTGGCGGCAGATTGCAGGCAGGCAGCAGCGCCTGCGGCATAAGGACAAGCTGCGGATGTTCCGCCGAAACTGCTGGTATAATCACCGGATGAATATCCTCCAGAACCGGCGATATCTGTGGTATATGCTTGGTTGGATGGCGCAAGTATGTCAAGAAATGAGGCTGTGTTGGAATATGAGGTCACCATGTCTGCCGCTGTATCATCAATCGCATAGTATCCTGTGGAACAATCCCCTGTCGCATATTTTGTCGCACACGAGTATTCGCTTACACATGGGTAATAACTTCCAAAGGCTGCAT
>CAYUIL010000307.1:0-2289 GCA_964444715.1 uncultured Pirellulales bacterium
CAGGTCACTGGTGTATACGTTTATTCTATATTCATATTCATACGCCTTACCTGTCGTAATGTAGACATATCCGGTTTCCTGGTCGACAGCCACGTCATAAACCGCTGAACTAATGTCGACATCATTCTCTTCATTGGCGCCCAAATCATATCTGATAAGGTAATTATGATAGTAATAATTAAAACCCTCAAACCAACTTTTACCGGCATAAAGATATCTATGGTCCGAATCGCCTCCACGGGCATAAAGCCCTATTCCGATCGCGTTCTGCTTTAATGTAATTGTAGTTTGAGGTGTCCATTCAGAGACATCATTTGTCACATCATAAACAGATATATTATTCTGATCCCAATAATTGGTCACGTAAAGTAAACCTTTCTGCTCATCGAGCGCAATGTCTATTCCATAAATATCCCCTCCATTTTCATCTTTCAGTGTTTTGACGCTGTTCGGCTCCAATCCTCGTCCATCTGAATTCACGTCGAAGATTGAAAGTTTATCCCCGTATACCGGAATACAGAATAATTTCCTCCTGGCCTGGCCATCTTCCTGAACCACACCACAGGCCACACCGGCGGCAGCTCCATCAGGAACATTCACAGTATCCGGCAGATAGGTGCGGTCATTCATATTTAACACACCTATGTCGCTTGTAGCACGACGACTAAAGAATAAGGTTTCAGAATCACGGTCAACAGCAGGGAAAAGTGGCTCCCCACCAATCCTATCAGATATGAAAACGTTCGCTACACGGCAGGGACGTAATTGGCCTCCCGGCATAATGGCAAACTCTTTCACCAAATAATTAAACACATCCGTTATGGCGTAAAGTTTCTTTGGCCGCCGCGGGACAACTGTTATCTGAGCTGAATCGCTGGCAAGACAGTTTCCATCCTGAGAGACCGCCAGAGTAAGAGTATAGACACCCTCTTCGTAGAAGGTTACCGTGGGATTTTGGGTATTGGCATCGTTGAAGTTAGGACCTATCGCCGGCGGGGTACCATTGAGGAACAGCGACGCTGCCTCGAAGGTCCATTGGAGCGTGACGCCCTCCGGGGCACCAATCACACAGGCATCAGCCAGGAGATAAGTAACGTCGTCCACACTGCCCGGCAGGCCGATAGTATTATCCCGGCCTGCGAACACGGTCACGTCAAGACCCGATAGCGCGGATATTTTTACCGTATCGCTTACAGTGGGATTATTCCCATCGTCAGCATCGAGTTTTAGCCAGTAGGTGCCGGGAGCGGTAAAAGTTGGCGTTGCCTGTGGATTCTGGGCCGAGTATGTTCCCCAATCGCTCACCGTCCCGCCGCCTTCAGCCAGCACCAAACCCCAGCTCACAGTCAGATTTTCTAATCCCCCGTCGTCAGCAACGTTGGCGTCCGTCAAAGTGACTTGATGTGTCTGGCCCCAGAAAATAGTATTGTTATCACCTGCTTCGACGGTCGGCGGTGCATCGACTTTTGGCGGCCCGTCACCGCTGTATACCGTGATTAAACTAAATCGCTCGGCGGTTTTTTCACCGTCCGATGCCCACAACCTCAGCGCATAATCGCCTTCTTTGGAGAATGTAACCGTCGTCCTGGGGTCATACGGGTTGGCAAATGTTACCACGGCACCCGGCACAACCGGTTTGTTCGGGTCGTTGTCATAGAACGACCAGTTTGTCTCCAGAGTGAGGCTGGGCAGGCCGTCGTCGTAAACTATTCCTTTCAGCCACAAAACTTCGCCAACTTTGACCGGGGCATAGTTGCCTGGTATTACAGTCGGGCTTTCATTCTCACCGCCGCCCTTGACCGTTAACCACGCGATATCGTTCGCAATCGCGTTTCCATCGTTAGCTTCCGCAACCAATCTAATTGCATAATTACCTTTGACCCCCTCGGCAAGCGTTACATCGGGGTCCAAAGTCCCCGCCGATATGGGTGGTTCGAACGTGATGTCGTTCACGGTCACACCATTCGGCAGATAGACCACCGACCAGTACGTTCTGTATATCGCATTTGCGTCGTCCCTGATGACCCGACCGGCCAATTTAACCTGCGGCGATACGCCGGGCTGCAATGGTATCGGGGCATATTCACCAGCGGAGATAACCACAGGCAATACAGGCCGCATGGTCAGGGCATATTCATAAGCCCCCATATCAACAACGGCCACACTATCGTCGTCGCCATCAAGAACTCTGTCGCATCCTTCAATATCTCTAGTAACATCCGCTCCAAGGGCATTGTTATCGCCGGCATCAATACACGGCGAACCGGCCTGAAGATGATAATCTCCTTG
>CAYUIL010000308.1:0-2283 GCA_964444715.1 uncultured Pirellulales bacterium
GTTTTTCCTCTTCGGGGGCTATCTTGGCGGCGGCCACGAGCTTGTCGCCTTCTCTGAGTTTAATCAGCCGGACGCCCTGTGTGTTTCTGCCTATCGGTCGAATCTGGTCAAGCCCTGTGCGAATGATGATTCCGTTGGCCGTAATCAGCATCAGCTCGTCGGCGAACTGCACCGCCTTCAGCGCCACGACCTTGCCGTTTCGCTCAGAGGTTTTGATATTGATTAAGCCGACGCCGCCTCGGTTCTGAGCCCGATAGTTATCGAGCGAGGTGCGTTTGCCGTAGCCGTGTTCGCAGACGGTAAGCAGCGATGCCTTCTCTTCCGCGATTACCATATCGACGACCGAGTCGCCCTGTCGCAGACGTATGCCGATAACGCCCCGCGATACCCTGCCCATCGAGCGGACCTGCTGTTCATCGAATCTTATGGCCATACCATCCTGCGTGCCGAGCACTATGTGGTCTCTGCCGGTTGTCAGGGCCACGTCGATAAGCGAGTCATTCGGGTCGAGCTTGATGGCTGTAACGCCGACCGACCGCGGGTGGCTATACGCGGAGAGTTTGGTCTTTTTGATAAGGCCGTTTCTGGTCGCCATCACAAGCCGTGGCTGCTGCTCCTCTGGTGTTTCTTCGTCCTCGGTAAGCCGGGCGACATTAATCACCGAGGTGATGGACTGGTCGCCGAGGTTCAGCAGGTTCGCGATGCTTCTGCCTCTGCTCTGGCGGGTCAAGCTGGGGACGTCGTAAACCTTGAGCCAGTAGCACTTGCCGCGGTTGGTGAAAATCAGCAGATAGTCGTGCGTGGAGGCGGTGAACATATGCTCTATGAAGTCGCCCTCCTTTGTGTCTGAGCCGATTATGCCTGTGCCGCCGCGTCCCTGTTTGCGATAGGTGTCAATGGGCATACGCTTGACGTAGCCGGAGTGACTTACCGTAACAATGACCTCTTCGGCGGCTATCAGGTCCTCGATGTCGAACGTTTCCGCCTGTCTGGCACTTATCTTTGTGCGCCTGGCGTCGCCGTATTTCGCCTTCATTTCGTGAATGTCTTCGCGAATGATATCCAGCAGCACTTCCTCTTTGGCCAGAATCGTTTCGTAATCCTCTATCTGCTCGGTAATCACCGCGTATTCTTTTGCCAGCTTTTCAATTTCAAGCCCGGTCAGCCGCTGCAACTGCATCGTCAGGATGGCGTCCGCCTGCGGGCCCGTGAGGAATTGCTTTTCCTTCGTTTTTTCCCTGATGAACTCCTTCGGCAAAAGTTTTCGCAGCGTTTCCGACTCCGCCAGTTTCAGCGGCTTTTTCATCAGGTTCTGCTTTGCCGTCGGCGTGTCGGGGGATTTCTTGATGAGGTCGATTATGTCGTCTATGTCGCTGACCGCCAGAATCAGGCCTTCGAGGATGTGCGCCCTGTTTTGGCACCGCTTGAGCAGAAACATACTGCGTCTGCGAATAACCACCTTGCGATGGTCGATGAAGAGGTCGAGCATCTGGCGGATATTGAGCGTTTCGGGCCTGTTGTTGACAAGGGCGACGTTGGCAATGGCGAATGTGTTCTGCAGCGGCGTGTATTTGAAGAGTTTATTCAGCGCCACCTGGGCGTCGGCGTCTTTCTTTACCTCGACAACGATTCGCAGGCCGTGGCGGTCCGACTCATCGCGGACATCGGCAATCTCGGCGATTTGGCCGTTCCGAACGCAGTCGGCTATCTTTGAGACGATGGTCGTTTTGACCACCATATATGGGATTTCAGTGATGATGATACATTCCTTGCCTCTTTTGGAGGGCTCCACGTCGGCCTTGGCCCTTACAACCAGATGGCCTTTGCCTTTGGTGTAGGCCTCGATAATTCCTTTTTTGCCGCAGATGATTCCTCCGGTCGGGAAATCAGGCCCGGGGAGCTTTCCCATAATGTCCTTAAAGCCGCACTTAGGGTCGTCTATGACCAGGAGCAGGGCATCACAGACCTCGGCGACGTTGTGCGGGGGGATATTGGTTGCCATTCCGACCGCTATGCCCGTCGAGCCGTTCACCAGCAGGTTCGGGAACCTGGAGGGCAAAACGGTCGGCTCCATCCGCGTCTCGTCATAGTTGGGAATAAAATCGACCGTGTCATACTCCAAATCGTCCAGCATCTCCATCGCCGGCGCCGCCATTCTTGCCTCGGTGTATCTCATCGCGGCAGGGGGGTCGGCGTCGATTGAGCCGAAGTTGCCCTGCGGATCGATCAGCGTGTAACGCATATTCCAGTCCTGAGCCAGCCGGACTAATGTGCCGTATGTCG
>CAYUIL010000309.1:0-2279 GCA_964444715.1 uncultured Pirellulales bacterium
CTCTGACATACTTGACATCGTAATGTATCCATTCCTGGAAATCCCTCATTGGCTGTCGAGTCCTGCAAACCTGCCAAAGCCCGGTGATGCCGGGCCTGACCGACAGCCGCACATCCCGCCAGAACGGACAGAGCCGGTTTTCGCTCTCGGGAGACGGCCTCGGCCCCACCACACTCATCTGCCCTAACAACACGTTAACAAACTGAGGTATCTCATCGATATGCGTCTCACGCAAAAACCTCCCAACAGCGCTCAGACGCGGGTCATCCTCTATCATAAACTGCGGCCCATCGGCCTGATTCAAAACCCGGAGTCGCTCCTGCATTCTGTCGGCGCCAACCTGCATAGTCCTGAACTTTAGACACTCGAACACTTTCCCATACAATCCCTGTCGTGTGTCCTTGAAGAACACCGGCCCGGGAGAGGTCAGCTTTATGGCCAGCATAATTATTGGCAGAATAGGCGCAAACAGAATCAGCACAATTACACCGGCGGTAATATCAAAAATCCTTTTGATGAACCTCGCATACGAAAATTTCGGCCATTCTCGGAAATTGTTCCGACTTGCACTCCATTGGGCATTGGCCCACACCAAGCCTGCATCCGCTCTACTCGTTGTTCGCGCGGGCTTGTTTGGAACAGCCGACGAATTCGTGAGAACCCTCTCTACGATAAGCTCGCCGGCCTGCACCGACACACCAGAGCAAATAACAGATGCTCTTACAACAGCATCCCTGCCGATATTAACATCATTGCCGACTATCGTTGGACCGACTATAATCGCGTTTTCACCGATATTGACGCCTCTTCCAAGCAGTGTTTTGCCGAACAACCTTGCACTGTTCGCTATGGCAATATCATCCCCTTTGTTGTTACCTCGCGAATAGTCTGCACAGTAACAAGAAGGCATTGCGCCGGGACCCAACCTATACCGCACTAATTTCAGCAAACCGTCCTCTGTAGCCAAGTCTAGCACAGAACCTCCGACATTAGTGCTGTGCACCACAAGCGACTTCGAATAACACAACTCAAGTAACTTATCGAAAGCCAAAGGCAACTCGCCTTCCGCCAAGAGCTTGTTCAGCACGCCGGCCCTAACAAAGAGATGATGAGGCCAGTCATCAGGTATCGGAGTTGGCTGGGCTGCGTCTTCATAAAACAATCGAAAACCAACAAGCTCATTGGGCGAAGTGGTCAGAACCTTCTCGTACGAAGCTCGCAGTTGAGCGACTATATTGACCGCTATCACATCCGCTTGACTGCCAGCTAATGTTTCGCAGATTCGCCGATTATCCACTGCCGTGAGGAACCTCCCGTCGGAAACAACAACCCAGGAATTTTCGCGCGCATGTCTTGTATGTTTGAGACAAACAGGCACGGTCTCTGCGTAGTAAACAACGTCCGACCTGCTCTTTACATCCGGGGCGGCCCACTGTTGCGGAATCGCTATCGCACCCCTGGTCTTGCAAAAGCCGGTAGCATCACCGATGCAGCCAAGGATGAAACTCCCAAACGGCTCGTTGCACACCATAAGCCGTAGCAGGTTGTTGTTACTTTTCGCCTGCTGCCCGCTCGTGTCGCGCAGAACAATCAGATTTCTAACGTGGGGTATGATTTCCATAACTCAGGATTGTCCACAGGACGGTAAGCTGTCAGGAAACCGAATCGTTCGGTTTCTTCTCAGGGTTATCCATTGGCAGCAACAAAGGCCGTCTGACAGCGTTTCTGGCGTCTCGTGCTGCGTGCCTGCCCTGTGCGTAATAGTCGTATCCATAACGATAATAACTGTGACCAACTGGAACGTTGCTGAGGACAGTCCCCAGAATTCTGACGCCTATCTCAGCAAGTCTCTCCTTTGTCTCTTTGAAGTCCGGCGCGGTTGTCTGACCGGCAAAACCAGTCAGTATGACAGCACCTGCCATCTTTGCCCACAAAAGAGCATCTGGAAATGCCAGCACCGGGGGGGTATCAATAACCACATGGTCATACCCCTCGCTGAGCTTGTCTATCTGCTTTGCCATCTGGGGTGAAGCCAACAACTCATAAGGGTCTATCGTACTGTGAGAGCTTGCTGCAAGCACGTTCAAACCAGCCGAAGACACAGCAAAAACGGCTTCCTCAAGTTTGTTTCCCGCAAGCGCATCCTGCAGGCATCTTGAATCTCTCGGGATATTCAACAGCCGCCCGATATCAGGTTTTCTCAGGTCGCCGTCTATCAGCAGAACCTTCTTACCCGACCTTGACAAACTTGTGGCGAGGTTAACGGCAAAAGTGGTTTT
>CAYUIL010000310.1:0-2277 GCA_964444715.1 uncultured Pirellulales bacterium
CCAAATCCATACCAAACTCGATTGGCCTCTGGTTGTAGGGTGTGGCGAAGGTGGAGTCGATGAGCGTCAGGACCTTGTGTTTGTCGGCGATTCTTTTGATTTTCACAAGGTCGAAGATGTTCAGGTACGGATTGGTCGGGGATTCGGAAAAAATGAACCGGGTGTTTTTTCTGATGGCCTTTTCGAGAATGACATAGTCGCCGAAGGGCACAATGGTGCAGTCGATGGCGAACTGCTTAAGATAGGACCTGCAGAACTCCAGCGTCTTTTTGTAGCTGTCATCGGTGATAACGATATGGTCGCCGGATTGAACCAAAGACAAAATGGTGGTGGTGATTGCGCTCATACCTGAGGAGAAGACGACGCAGTCCTCGGCCCCTTCGAGGTCGGCGAGACGCTGTTCGGCGATTTTGGTGGTTGGGTTGCCGTATCGGCCATATTCGAAGTGTTCCTTGCCTTTTTTGGTGTAGTCCTCGATGGCCTTGCTGTTTTTGAAGGTGAACGTCGATGTCTGGACGATGGGGGTCATCAGGGAATCGGCGTATTTTTGGCGCGGCTCGCCGGCGTGAATCGCCCTCGTTGCCAGTGACGCTCGACTGCGGGAGATTCTTTTCTTGTTTGACGATTCGGTCATAGTTTTTCCCTTTCACACCCGGCTACGGCTCCCCGCCCAGCGCTGGGCGGGGCCGAGACGAGGCTCAGGGAGCATTGTTTATCCGAAAAATGTGCCGGCTTCAAGTGATTTTTTGCCGGCCCTTCGACGCTTCGATGTTGCTCATTGTAAACAAGCTCACCCCTGCCAAAAACATGCAGGGGCGAGCGGGCGGGATTAGGCGTTGTAGATGGCGAGCAGGCAGATGAGAAATAGGCACAGGCCGGCAAAGCAGGCAATGCCAATCGCAAAAAGGAACGTCTGGAGAGGCAGGGCCAATGCCATCGCGATTACCTCGGCAGTGAGCACCAGCCCGATTTTGCTCGACATCGCGGCAAGCAGCGAGGGGATGAAACCCACTTCAAGAGAGGCGGCGGTAATTGTAGTGGAGGACGCGGCTTTTGCCGACGTGGTAACCAGGCCAAAAATCGCAAGTGCGAGAAGGAAGTATTGCCCGCCGAAGCCCCGGATGGCTAACTGCCTCCGCAGAGAACTTTTCGCCCGGAAGAAAAGCACACGCGACTGCAGCTCGGAGCAGTTCATCACCTCGGCGATTTCGGAATACTCCAGATTCTCGAAGCAGCGAAGAACGAGGACGTTTCGATACTTGAGCTGGAGCCGGTTCATCGCCTTAAAAACCACCTCAGACAGCTCCTTTCGCAAAAGCTCGGTGAGGCCGTCGTTGTAATTGGCGGTAACGCGATGGTGGATACACATCTGCTCTGATTTGGACCGCTCAAATATTCTTCTTCTGTGTTTGAGCTCGCGGTAGTGGTGCTGGACTTTTCCCAGTGCCATTCTGAACATCCAGTGCCAGAACTGGTCGACGTGTTCGAGTTGGTTTATGGACTGAATCATAAATAATATGGTCTCCTGCAAAAGGTCTTGGGTGGTATCATAATTAAGCGTTAACCGGTAAATGTATCCAAATAAACGTTCCCTGGCCAGCTCGGCGAGCCGGTCCATACTTTCCTGGTTGCCCAACTGGGCCTCATGAATCAGCCCAGGACTGACATTTTGTAGCATTGGACTCATCGGTTTCCTGCATATATAGTCCAACTGGGGCCATATCCGTTACACATTTTTCGCGATTTTTTTTCAAAAAATTTGACGGAAGCCGGGGAAAAACTGTAATGCGGAAGGGTAACCTGGGACTTAACATTATGGGAAAGCAGCTCCCCGGGGATGCCGGAAAGTGCCCTTGCAACAAACGAGCTGTCTTATCTCAACTTGCTGAAAATAGCAGGTTGAATTTAAATTTGAAAGCGCCACATTATTGGGAAGACCCAGATTTGCAATAGGAATTTGGCCGGGCTTTTGCAGGGGGGTGCGATTCGAGTTTGTAGGTAAACCCGCCGCAGGCGGGTAAAACTGCCCAGGCACGCCGGGGTTGTTAAAATAGCATTGTAGGGTGAGGTTTACCCCACCAGTTCGGTTTGGCGGGGCAAGCCCCGCCCTACGATTACCTACAAAGATGAATCGCACCCTTTGCAGGGATACAAGTTCGGGTTAGTCGGCGTTATTGCCGTGGGGGTAGCGGTTTCAGGCACCAACAAAGCAGTATATAAGCTCTGCTGCTGGGATTGGTTTATACGAAAGCGGCCCCGTCTAAACCTGCCGGGGCC
>CAYUIL010000311.1:0-597 GCA_964444715.1 uncultured Pirellulales bacterium
GCGGCCTGATAAAACCCAGTACCGGGACCGTAAAACTCGATGGCGTTGATTTGGCTTCGCTTGGATGGTGGCAAAAAGTCGCGCTGCGAAAACACATCGGTTATGTCCCCCAGTCAGCCGAATATAACGCGGAGCTTCCTTTTACCGTCCGCGAGGTGGTCGCTATGGGCAGGACAAGTGCAAAACACTTGTGTTCACCGCTTGGCCGGGAAGATTATGAAATTGTCGATTCCTGGCTCAAATCGCTCGGACTGGCGGACAAACAAAATCAGACCTTCAGGTCATTGTCGGGCGGCGAACAGCAGAAAACCCTGATAGCAAGGGCTATGACACAACACCCGCAGGTATTAATGCTCGATGAGCCGGGCGCAAATCTTGATTTTAACTGGAAGCATAAAATCGCAGCTCTTGTCGAAGACCTTCACAGACAAACATCGGTTACCGTTTTAATGGTTTCGCACGACGCCGATCTGCTGCCGGTACGTCCGCAAATCCAAATCCTGGATGTCGTGCCCGTCGATCAGGATCTGTCCACGCTCGATGTCGTAGAGCCGCGCAATCAAGTGCACCAGCGTGCTCTTGCCGGCGCCGCTGGGA
>CAYUIL010000311.1:607-2261 GCA_964444715.1 uncultured Pirellulales bacterium
CGATCTGCTGCCTATGGACACAGGCAGAACGATTTTACTGCACACCGGCCAAATCCTCGCTGACGGCAACATAAGAGATGTTTTTGAGTCCGACGCCTTCGAAAAGGCCTACGGATACAAGTTTAAGGTCCTCGATTTCGAAGGACGCAAATACGTGCTGTCCCGCGGCAGGTAAACGAAAAATATGGACCCATTCTTTTATTTAGTTATCGTCGCAGGCGCAATAGGAGGGGCCAGCACCGGTCTGCTCGGCGTCTACATCGTCGGTATGCGGATACCGTTTATCGGCACCTGTATCTCGCACGCAGCAATGGCGGGAACTATCTTCGCGTCTCTTGTCGGGCTGAATCCCACCGCCGGCGCGGTCGTCGCCTCTGTATTGACTTCAATTCCGCTCGCCGCCAATCGGCCTCACAAATCACGCCTCGATACCAACGTCAGCTTGGCAATACTCTTCTCGCTGATGCTCGGCCTTACCTTTCTGGGAATGGGACTGGTCCAGGGCAGCCGCTCCGAGCTGCTCGGCCTTCTCTGGGGCAGCATACTTTTCGTCCGCAGGGACTCCGTCGTTCTTATCGCCATTATGGGGGCCTTGCTCGTTATATTTACGATTGTTTTCAACAAGGAGCTTAAGCTGCTTATGTTCAGCAGGTCAATAGCCGCTGCCACGGGTATGCATGAGGGATTGGTTTACTGCTCGTTTCTCGTCGTTTGCGGACTTATTCTCGCGGTTAACCTCAAGGCCATCGGCGGACTGATGATTTTCAGCTTGATTACAAACCCCGCAGCGGCCGCCTACCAGGTTTGTCGCGGACACAAATCAGTCGTGATTACCTCGACTTTGCTTGGTGCGTTGTCGGCTGTTGTCGGGTTCTTGTTTTCGTTTTACCTCGGATTACCCACGGGTGCCTGTATCGTTATCGTCAGTGCTGCAGCTTTCGGAATCGCCGCTGCGTATCGCCGGCTGTCCGGCTCGGCGGACTGATGGAATTACAATTAGGAGTGCCTTAATGTCTAATGCAAAAGTGCTAATCATCAACTTGAAAAATGATTCTGATTATCAACAATTGCTGGGAGATAAACCGAAAACCTGCGGAATGCGCTCAGGCAGAGTATATTTGAAACCGGGCGAGACCTGCGGCAGGCACAGCACCGAAGGCCACGAGGAGTTGCTTGTCTTCCTGTCGGGCAAAGGCGAAGCTCTGATTGGCGAAAAAGAGACACCCTTTGAAGTAGGCCAGGGAAAGGTCTGCTATATATCCCCTCATACGCCTCATAACATCACTAACACCGGCAACAAGCCGCTTGTTTATATATACTGTGTCGCCCCTGTGGCGTCCGCCCAAAACCATTCGAAACAACATGAACATCGGCGCTAACCAATACAATGGCGGTCGCTGACGAGGCCGTTTTTAGTTGATATAGTAATACTAATCCGTTATTTTTATGCGCAAAGGACTCTACTTATATGTTCGAAAGGAGCAGATATGTCAAAGGGAATGGTTGTTTTTACAGTTGGCGTTTTAGTTGTTGCAATGGGATTGTCACGGGCGGACGGCGGCGAACCGGCAGAGGTTACTGAAAACTGCCCGATGTGGCAGCAGGAGACGCTTACCAACGGCCTTTTTGGGCTTGGTGATGGTCTGGCCGAAAA
>CAYUIL010000312.1:0-2258 GCA_964444715.1 uncultured Pirellulales bacterium
CCCGCACGCTTAAGGCGATGGACAACCCATACCTTCACTGCATTGGGCATCCGACGGGCCGGCTAATCGGCGAGCGCGAGCCGATGGATATCGACATCGCCGCGTTAATCAAACACGCTGCCGAGACGCATACTGCACTTGAAGTCAATTCAAACCCTTATCGGCTCGACCTCAAGGACGTTCATTGCAAAATGGCAACTGACGCGGGCGTTAAATTGGTCATTGGCACCGATACTCATAAACTGCCGCAGCTTGCCTATATCGCCCTCGGTGTTGCCACCGCAGGCCGCGGCTGGGCCACCAAAGCCGACGTGCTCAATACGTTACCCTTGGCCAAATTGAAAAGCTGGCTCGCCGCCAAGAGAAAAAAATAACCGAATATGCCCTCTGTCGCTCCCAAAATCATTTTGACGGGACTGCCGGGCTGCGGCAAGACAACCGCGGTGATGCGCATCTGCGACGCTCTCAAAGATATGCGCTTAGCCGGCTTTTATACCGAAGAAATCCGTGATAGAGAAGCACGAATGGGCTTCCGCTGGAAACGATTAGACGGGACCGAAGGGATACTTGCCCACGTTGACATAAAGGATAAATTCAGAGTCGGCAGATACGGCGTAGATGTTGCCGGCTTCGAGCGGGATGTCGTCCCCATTCTCGATGCGGTGCGAACTGACGCTGTATTCGTGATTGACGAAATTGGAAAGATGGAATGCTTCTCGCAAAAATTTGTCGAGGCGGTGCGACGGCTTTTTGCCGGTGATAAGCCCGTGCTGGCCACCGTGGCCCGAAAAGGCACAGGTCTTATCGCCGAGGTGAAAAATTATCCGGCGGTGAAACTGTTTACCTTGACCGAGCACAGTCGGGATTCGGTTGTTGAGCAGATTATGGGGAAACTGTCAATATGAGCAGGATAATAAGATTGCCGCAGCCGGACACAAAAGGTTCAGTAACGCTTGAAAGGGCGATAACGCAGAGACGGTCTTGTCGGGATTACCTGCCTGATGCACTTACGCCGGAGCAGGTGGGGCAATTGTGCTGGGCGGCACAGGGGAAAGTTGGCCGGTTTTGCACGGTGCCGTCTGCAGGTGCGACTTATCCGCTTGAGCTTTTTGTGGCGACACCCGAAGGGCTGTTTCACTATCTGCCTGATAAACACTCGCTCGAAGAAATGACGACCGAAGACCTTCGCGGCAAACTCGCAGCGGCTGCGTGGGGACAGGGCTTTATAGAGCAGGCCGGCGCTACACTTGTGCTGGCTGCCGAATTTGTTCGGACGACCGGTCGCTACGGCGAAAGGGGCGTTCGCTATGTTTATATGGAAGCAGGTCACGCCGCACAGAACGTTCATCTTCAGGCCGAAGCACTGGGACTCGGCTCGGTTGCTGTCGGCGCCTTCGATGACGCCGCAGTCAGTGGGGTCCTGTCGCTGCCCGAAGAACTCGAACCGATTTATATGGTTGTTGTCGGTCGCTACCGCAGCGATTCGATAAGGTAGTATGGAAACGATTTGTATCGACGGCGGCTTGGGCGAAGGCGGCGGGCAGGTCCTGCGAACAGGGCTGACGCTTGCTGCTATCACCGGCAAACATCTCCGTATCAACAATATCCGCGCCAGCCGACCCAAGCCGGGGTTAGCCAAACAGCACTTAGCTTGTGTCGAGGCGGCTCGTGCAATCTGCGATGCTCGTTGCAGCGGCGCCGAGCTTCGCTCAACGACGCTCGATTTTACACCCCAGGCCGTCCGGCCGGGCGAATATCATTTTGATATTGGTTCGGCGGGTTCAGCGTCGCTTGTTGTTCAAACAATCTTACCCGTTCTCTTTACGGCCAAGGGCGTGAGCACTGTAACCGTTACAGGCGGGACGCATAATCCGTGGGCGCCGCCTTTTGACTTTCTCAGGGAAAGTTTTGTCCCCTCGATAAGGGCAGCAGGTTTCAAGGCCGATTGCCGGTTGCTCCGGTATGGTTTTTTCCCGGCTGGGGGAGGCAAAATCGTTTTTGAGGTTCAGCCCTTCGACGAAGCTCCCCCGACAATGAGTTTCGAGGGCAGGCAGGGCAGGCCGATTGATTTGTGTAAGGCGATGGTTGAGCCGAAAATTTACGCTGTTGTTTATACTTCCAAATTGCCAAACCGCGTCGTCCAGCGGCAGCGCCGGCTCATAGCAGAGAGCGGATTACCTATCGCCGGCTTCGAACATATCGAGGTTACCGATTCTGCAGGCCCCGGTAATTGTGTCGTTCTGCGTATTGTCGGAGCT
>CAYUIL010000313.1:0-2215 GCA_964444715.1 uncultured Pirellulales bacterium
CAGTAACATTTACCCACTCGCCGAAACTACTCTCAAAATCAGCAGAGGTAAGTACCCCGCCTGCTGCTGTTGTGGTTGTCGTGGCAGCAGTAGTCGTTGTCGTGGCTGCAGTTGTGGTAGTTGTTGCAGCGGTTGTGGTGGTGCTTGTTGTGGCAGCAGTAGTAGTTGTGCTTGTTGTTGCAGAGGTAGTAGTTGTTGTGCCACCGCCCGGCTCACTACCGTAGAGCAATACGCCACCTTCGTAGACGGGAATGTAAATGGTCTCGGTAAACGTGTTGGTTAATCCCTGATGTGACCAGTCGTTAGTTGGGTCCCAAGCAGAACTGGGAGCGTCATACGGCAGACGTATGCGGACCTGTGTCTCTCTCGCGCTTTCCGATTGCCCGCCCGGGAAAATCGCCCCAGTATAATCTACGCTAACGTAGTATATATTGCCACTCCACTGGACGGGACCAGATGCGGTTGCCGGGATCTCGGAGTAGTTCATGCTCACTATGATATCACTTGCAGTGTAGCCTTCGCCGATTGCTTCCGTCAAATCGAAGAAGTACCGATAGGACAAATTGCTGGTCACACGTGCCGGCCAAGCCGAATGGTTGGTAAGATCGACAGCAACTTCTGTGTATTGGTCACCTTCAGAGTTGATCTTAGTGTCGGCGAAGTACTCGGCGTATGGGTCTTGATCCTTCGTGAAATCACTCGAACTCGGGAAGCCGGATATCGGGGTTCCACCGTAGAGCGAGCGCATCTTCGCTAGCGCGGCAACGAAACCTGCGTTGTAGTCGCAGGCCACCTCGTTCATTGTGTAGTCGCTTCTTACATCCTGGTAGCCGTCGCCACTATCCGGTCCACCGACCAGCGCCCCGTAGAGTATGTGCCTTGTGTAATCCGGCGTATTTATACTATTAGCCCAGGAGCCGTGCGCGGTCCTGTGGTGCGGGTTCACTGGCGGGTTTGAGCCGAAGCCGCAAACGTAGCTGCGGTTGCGCGGGTTGCTCCCTAAAGCATAATTGATCTGGTCCTCCGCGAAGTTTCTGTAACCGGACTTCTTTGATGAATTGCCCAAGCTCTCATCGGACCAGACAAATGCTGTGAACGCCGCGTTGGATGCATAGCGCAGTGACCCCCACGAGTCCAGCCAAGCCAGCCCTCCAGAAGTGTAAGTGATGCCCCCACCGGGCATCCAGTAGTCTAGGTTACGTTCGATGGAGTCTATGTATACTTGATCTCCAGTGGCTTGTGCCAGCAGGATTTGCGCCATATAGTGCATATCATCCCAGGAGTGGGTCCACTTATAGCTCCAAACACCTTCTTGTCCTTCTTCACCCCAGTTGCTGGCGGCGGATTCTGCATCGTTCAAGTAGCTCGTATTGCCAGTGGCTATATACAGCCACATGGCAGCGGCTGCCAGCTCATCCCAGAACCCGCTATACGAGGTGTAAAAGCCATCGGCTGCCGTATAGCCGGAATCGCTTTGGGCAGACTTAGCAGCGGAGTAAAGGCTCTGGGCCGCGCTCAGGTAGTTGCCTGCGCCCACGACCGTGGCAGCCGCCAGCGCCGCAGCACTACCTGCCTGTACGCACGAGCATTGACTGCAACTGTAGGAAGGACGAGTCATTACCTCTTCGATTACCTCAATAGGGCCCCACCAGGCGTGATCGGCGCTTCCAGAGCCAACTTGGTAAACGACCGAACTTGTGCCGCAATCGACAAAGTAGTCGCACGCCCACTTTATGGCGTCCCTAACCTCATCCAACTGGCCAGCACCGCTGAAGCCGTTTTCGTACTCGTAGACGCCCCAGGCCAAGGTTACCGTCGTGGAGGCCATGGGCAGATTGAACTTTACGTGGTCGCCGGCATCGTAATAGCCGCCCGGCACGGAATCATTCAAGCACGAGTCGGCCCGCCATATTACCGGATTGTCGGCCGGTAGGTCGCCAGATCGCTGTTGCATGTAGAAGTAAATCGCCTTCTGAAGCGCTTCCCCGTAATTGGCCCCCGCAGCCGTTTGGCCGAGAAGTAATACCATCGCCAT
Source organism: uncultured Pirellulales bacterium (assembly GCA_964444715.1). GTDB lineage: Bacteria > Planctomycetota > Phycisphaerae > Sedimentisphaerales > Anaerobacaceae > Fen-1362. The sequence continues at coordinate 2,036 of CAYUIL010000313.1, forward strand.
GATTGCGATTAAATATGCTTTTTTCATTTTCTTCTCCTTTTTAATTTTACGTTAATTTTACTTACATTTACATCTTTATCACTTTTGTATCTCCCCGTTACACCTCCTTTTCTACCCCCTAAAGCTGCCTGCCCCCGATATATTCGGGTGCCTGTAAAACGACCGTGGTTCGCCGACTCT
>CAYUIL010000314.1:0-1652 GCA_964444715.1 uncultured Pirellulales bacterium
CGGTCTGGCAGGAATACTTCTCGAAGTTAGGCAATGATATTCCCGAAGGCAGGCCGGGTATTAACCCCGGCGCTATCTCCCGCTCGCCCGCGCTGACAATTGTTTACACATTTAACAAGGGAAGGTGAAAGATTAGTCCAGACGTATGCCTTTTTCGTGCAGCCACTCTTTCAGGTCGCCCATCTGCGTGTCGAAGACCTGATTGTCGTAGTCGGCTTCGAGTTCGCCGACCTTTGCGGCGAGTTCCTGCTGGCTGTTGACTATGTCCGTCAATTTCTTCTCAAACTCGTCGCCCATTTCCCGCAGGTAGTCGAGATTGACCTGCAAATCCAAGAGACGGGATATAAACCGTGTTGCTGCCTCGATACACCGCGGGTTATAGCCCTGCACATAAGCGGGAATCTCAGCCACCATATTGAGCATACTTACACCTTCTCTTGGCGCACGCGATATCAAATATGTCGTTATACTGGCAGGCCCCTCATAATTCGAAAAGCGCAGGCCCGTCTGCGGCAAAATTTGCCTGAGTTTTTCATCCGAGACCGAGAAAGTCAATCTCGGCTCGCGTGTGTGCGGCGTCAGTCCCGCGACGCTGCCCACAAAATAAATCTCGCGGATGTTAAACTTCGCACACAGGCCGAAGATGCAGTCGCCATATTGCTCCCATTCTAAATTCGGCTCCCTGCCCGAGAACAGCACGATATCCTGTTTCCCGCAGCAATAGAAGATATTCGCAGGCATCTCTAATTCCTGCACAAGCCCCTCCTTCATCCGAGTATGTGGCCGCAATATCGCCGACAGCTCCATCGGTGCAGGGATACTGTAAACGTAAAACCCCGCCGGCTCGATATATGCAAATCTTTCCGCGCCGAGTTTTTCACGCAGATATTTTATTGTGCCGGTGGATATGTCTCCGCCGTCCATCCACCCCGACAGCCCCATCACTAACCGCGGCTTATTCAACCCCGGCTCGCGCTCAATTTTCAGCTTCTCTGTGTTCATTTTTGTGCCAGGGTTCTGCGGGGTCTCTTAAAACAAGGGTTTCTTTTCCAGGAGCTTGCGTATCCTGCGCTGGGCGCGTTGAGCCAGTTTAACCGCCAGTTTTGCCTCTGAGAGCCGAATTGCCTCGTATGGACCGGGGTAACGCAACACGGTTGCATATTCGGTCAATCGTCTCTGTTCCTCTACTGTGAGACCGAGCCGAACGCTTTTGGGTATCAGTGAGACCAACGTCTCGATGTCGTGAGTTTTTGGAAATGGTCTTTCCAGTGCGACAAGAAAGGCCTTCAGATATTTTTCCACACACTGCTGAGCGTGAAAGCAGACGGTATCCGTCGGGCATTCTTTGCCTAATTTTAACGTATGCACGGCATTCTTGAGGTCGTTATCGCCCTTGGTTGTCCACTCCCGCGCAACCGTAAGGACTTTGTCATCAGGCGCTTTTGACATACAGCAGGTGTCCCTCCCGAACAGCAGGCCATTCAATAGTTCCTATGACGTCCTTTCGCCACTCAAACTCATCCGGCGTTACGACAATTACGTCCTTTGCAACCTCGATGTCATGCAGTGCCACACCGATTTCCACTGCCTTTTTATGTCTTGAGCCGCGAACCGGCATTACGATAAGCAGGTCAACGTCGCTGTCGGGTCCG
>CAYUIL010000314.1:1662-2214 GCA_964444715.1 uncultured Pirellulales bacterium
GCCTTGCGCGTATGAGCCGAAAAGGATAATCTTCTGCGGACTGAACCGTTCGACTATCCGCTGCACAATCGCGTCGATTTTTTGATTGAATTGTCGCTTGCTTTTGTGCTTCATTGTCTGCCTATTTGCATCCAATACTATCTTCTCTTTGCTGTTAAGATACAGTAAAAACATCGCCTTTGCAAGATGAAGGAATTTCATCTGTGGTTTCTCAGGTCGAAAATTGCAAATCCGTTGTTATAATTACTACGTATTACCTGGTAAGGCGCGCTATGAATCAAAAAGTCCAGTGCGAGCTGTGTCCAAGGGCCTGCATAATCGGGCCGGGCCAGAGCGGCGACTGCCGCATCAGAGTCAATATCGACGGTGTTCTGCGCAGCGTCGTCTATGGCTATCCCTGCTCTATCCACATCGACCCGATTGAGAAAAAGCCGCTGTTTCACTTTCTTCCCGGCACCGGCATCCTCTCTATCGCCACGGTCGGCTGCAACCTGCACTGCCTCAATTGCCAGAACTGGGAAATCTCACAGCTTAATCCTGAGCAGTCGGAAG
>CAYUIL010000315.1:0-2211 GCA_964444715.1 uncultured Pirellulales bacterium
CAGCGACGGTGGCGATGCAGGGGGAGCTAATCAAACAAAACAACATAATGCAAAGACCAACTAAGGGCGAGTAGTCGGCCTGCAGGTGCGAGCGCAGCGTTGGGACGGCAGCAGAATCGTCGCGGCTGGAAACGGCGTATATGATGCCTAATTGCGAGACGAACAATTCCTTGGCGGCTGCTGAGCCGATAAGTGCGGTGCCGATTTTCCAGTCGAAGCCGAGGGGCTTTATGACGGGTTCGATTGCGCGACCGAGCCGGCCGATGAAGGAGTTTGCGAGCTGTGCGTGGCGGATTTCGTCAGCGGTCAAGCCGGCGAGAGATTGCTTCGGGGCTTTGGGATAATTCATAGCAGCCCAGAGGATAATAGAGAAGGCGAGGATAATGGTGCCGGCTTTTTTGAGATACATCCAGCCCCTTATCCAGGTATGGATGAGGATGGATTTGAGTGTTGGGACGCGATAAGGGGGCAACTCCATAACGAAATCGGTGTCCTCTCCGCGGAAGACCGTGAGGCGAAGGACCTTAGCGGCGATAACGGCCAGGACAATTCCCGTCAGGTAGATTAGCCACAGGACAGGCCCGCGCCAGCTTTGCGGGAAAAACGCGGGGATAAGCAGGCCGTAAATGGTCAGCCGAGCGCCACAGCTCATCAGTGGCAGGACCATAATGGTGGTGAAGCGGTTTTGGCGATTTTCGAGTATTCTTGTCGCCATAATAGCCGGGATGGAGCAGCCGAAACCGATGAGCATAGGAATGAAGCTTTTGCCGTGGAGGCCGATTTTGTGCATCAAGCGGTCCATAATGAATGCGGCCCGTGCCATATAGCCGGAGTCCTCGAGGAGGGCTATGGCGAGAAACAAAATGAGAATGTTGGGCAGAAAAACGAGGATGCCGCCGACGCCTGGGATTACGCCGTCGATGAGCAGGGAGCGGAACCAGTTGTCCGCGTGCGGGGGCCAAAGCCCGGCCAGCGACGCCGACAGCCAGCCAAATAGACGTTCGAGCCAGGCCATCGGCCAGGCGGCGAGGGAGAAGGTCAGGTAGAAGACCAGATACATCAGCAGCAGGAAGATGGGCAGGCCGAGCATTCGGTGGGTGAGGATGGTGTCGGCGAGGTCGCTGGTGGTATGGCGAAGCTCGACGGTGGTTTTGACGGTTTCCTGGCAGGCGCCGGAGATGAAGCCGTAACGTTTCTCGGCAATGAGGGCCTCGGGGTCGTCGCCGAAGAGGGTTTTGAGCCGGCCAATCTCGCGGTCGAGGGCGTCGTGAAGCGACCGGCTTTGAACTTTTGAAAGTATGTCACTGTCCTGTTCGAGCAGCTTGAGGGCGAGCCAGTGCGAACCGTATTTGGCGGCGAGGTCGGGATGCTCAGAACGAATGAGGGATTCGATTTGGCCCAGCGTTTTTTCGATTTCGTCGCCATAGCTTATGCGATGGGTTCTGGGTGTTTGAGCGGTGTTTGCGACGGCGATAATCGCGTCGAGCAAAGCAAGCCGACCCTCAGCCCTGCTGGCAACTGTGGGGACAATAGGAACTTCGAGGAGTGTCGAAAGCTGATTGGTGTCGAAAACGATGCCCAACTGTCGAGCGATGTCGCTCATATTGAACGCAAGAACAAGGGGAACGTCGATTTCGATTAGCTGTGTGGTTAAATACAGATTTCGCTCAACATTTGAACAATCGATAACATCGACGACGACATCGGGCTTTTTGTCGACGATAAAATTGCGTGCAACAAGCTCTTCGGCGGAGAAGGTGGTCAGGCCGTATGTGCCGGGCAGGTCAACGAAAGTGATATGGACGTCTTTATACGTGCAGAAGGCCTGTTTTGTTTCAACGGTGGTCCCCGGATAATTGGCGACATGGTGTCGGGCGCCGGTGAGCATATTAAATACGCTGGTCTTGCCGCTGTTCGGGTTGCCGGCGAGTGCGACGGTTATCTTCTTAAGTTTGTCGTCAGTCATATTTCGACAATTCCAAGAAAGTTAGTTGCTCCTAACTTATACGACAAAAAAATATAGCCAGGGCAAATCACATTACCATAATTTTATCAGCGACCCCCCTGCCCAGAGCCATCCTGGAGTTTTTTATGCTTATTACGAAGGGGCCGGACCTTCCGTTGCGCACCACCGTAATTCGGGTTTCCGGCAACAGACCCATCGTGGTCAGCCGGCTTCTCAGTCCCCGTCCGCCTTCGATGCCAACTATG
>CAYUIL010000316.1:0-2208 GCA_964444715.1 uncultured Pirellulales bacterium
TCTTGTGCCTGTGCGAATGTCCGCACACCGATGGCCAGCACCACCAGGACGGAAAGCAATAGTGATGGCCATTTTACTGATTGCTGTCTGTTCTGCGTCTTCATAATAGTTCTCTCCAGATTAACTGTTGTCCCCAGAATGAGCCGTTGAGTAGGCCGGTAGCTTCATTTCCGGCCAGAAAAACCTCAAAACCATCCAGCTTGAGGTTGTATTCCAGCACTCTCCTGATGTGTAAGTCGTTCTCGACGACCAATACGGCAATATGCTCACTCATTGTTTGTTTTAAAACCCAAACGCTTTTCGATATACCGTAACTGAAAACGCCTCTGCGAATGAGCCGACTTGGCTTGTGCCAAGACGCGCTCAATTCTCTCGCAAGTGCATTATTCGCAAAGAAATTACGGTTGTCATCGGCATCTTGCGGAATTGAACTTTAACCAAAATGACCGATTTTCAGTTGCGGTTGGGCGTAGTGAACACAAAGGTAATTACCCCGTATGTGTTTAGCCGGATAACTAACTCAGCAGTTTCCTGACGTGGCACGGGCTTCCAGCCCGTGAAGACACGACCAAGCCTGTCCTGAGGGATGGCCGTGCCACCAAGAAATTTGCACTGGCTAAACACATAGCGAAAAACTGCGTTTTCAGTACTGATAACACCGTCCACAGAGGTTATGAAATGGCTTTTAGAAACTCCGGTTCGTCAAGCTTTCTGGCAAATTCCTTGTAACCCAGAGATGGGGATACCCCCCTGCCGTCGCTTGTCAGCACTTGATAATCTAAGGGCGACCGATTAAATTATCAGGCACGCTAATGCGGAAAGAAAAAAGGGCTTATGGTGACTTTAGGCGAAGAAAAGAAGGGTCTTATGAAAATCTCAACTCTCATGGTGCTGAGCGGCATTTCGGCGGTCGTCATCACAACTGTCGGCCGTAATATGGCTGCTCAACAAAAAATATATACGCCGGCGGAACTGAAGCTGGAACCAAATGAGCCGTACATTCTGACCCCGAAGGCGCCGCTTGAGCCGCGAATAAACGGCGCAAAGGTCTTTGGTGTCCGGCCGGGAATTCCCTTCCTGTTTACCATCGCGGCAACGGGTAATCACCCGCTTGTCTTCGAAGCACAGGGATTGCCTGAAGGATTAACGCTCGATAAACAAACGGGCCGAATCACGGGGAAAGTCCAGACGGCCGGCACTTACAATGCCACACTCAAGGTTGCCAACAAACTCGGTACCGCCGAGCGCACGTTGAAAATCGTCGTCGGCAACCAAATCGCCCTGACCCCGCCAATGGGCTGGAATAGCTGGAACTGCTGGGCACACAATGTTTCCGACGAGAACGTACGGGCTTCCGCAAAAGCAATGGTTGAATCCGGCCTTGTAAATCACGGCTGGACATACATAAATATCGACGACACCTGGCAGGGCAAACGCGGCGGGCCTTTCAACGCCATTCAGTCAAACAAAAAATTCCCTGATATGAAAGGGCTCTGCGATTACGTTCATTCCCTGGGGCTGAAAATCGGCATATATTCGACGCCCTGGATTACCTCATACGGCGGGTATATCGGCGGTTCAAGTGATAATGAAGATGGCTCCTGGGAAAAGGTTTCCGGCTACGAAAACTACAACAAGAACCATCGGTTCGGCAAATACCACTTTGATACAAACGACGCAAAACAATGGGACGACTGGGGAATAGATTACCTGAAATATGACTGGAACCCCAACGATGAGCAGAACACAAAAAGAATGGCCGATGCACTTCGCGCATCAGGCCGTGACATAATTTATTCACTTTCAAATAGCGCTCCCCTCGGCAAGGCGGCCATCTGGGCAAAATCAGCCAACTGCTGGCGAACCACAGGCGACATTCGCGACGCCTGGACCAAAAAGCAAATCCCTGCGGGTGAACAATGGGCCTGTGGACTTACAGAAATATGGCAGGCACACCTGAAATGGGCGCCATTCAATGGCCCCGGCCACTGGAACGACGCGGATATGTTAGTCGTCGGCAGGGTCGGCTGGGGCAAGTTGCATCCCACGAAGCTTACGCCTGATGAGCAATACACGCACATTTCGCTTTGGTGTCTGTGGTCTGCGCCGCTGCTGTTGGGCTGCCCGCTTGACCAGCTCGATGACTTCACACTGAACCTGCTGACAAATGACGAGGTGCTGGCGCTTAATCAGGACCCGCTCGGCATA
>CAYUIL010000317.1:0-2154 GCA_964444715.1 uncultured Pirellulales bacterium
AGGAAATCCCTTAGTTTTCGTCAAAAGCGCGCAAGTTCGCGCCATAGGATAGAGGCATCTCGTGATGCTTCTTGGGGCAAATTTAGCCCCCCAATTTATTGGGGGGTTACCCGCCGCAGGCGGGGTTGTTTTGAACATTGAAATTTTGGTCATTGTAATTTGTTTCGGATTTCGATATTCGAATTTTGACAAGATGGAGGGTGTGGTATGTCTGCGAAACCCACAATGAACGTTCTTAACTGGCTCGACCTTATTTTCACCTTTCCCCTGCTCACCTGTCGCCTGCTCAAATTCGGCTACACCTTCCGCAAAATTTACTTAGGCGAAAACGAATGGACGCTTGTCTCGCCGTTCGATTACTATTGGCTTAAAAATCTCAACTGGTATCTCAATGGAAACGGAAAAGAATTTTACGCCTTCAGGAACGTCAAAGTCGGCCCCGGCAAAACCAAAATGGTCAGTATGCACAGGCAGATTATGGACCCGCCTCAACATCTTCTCGTTGACCATAGAAATAATAACTCCCTCGATAACCGTAGGGCCAACCTTCGCCTCGCCACACACGCAGAGAATGCCTGCAACAGACCGAAAATCAGAACCAAGACCTCCTCCCGATATATCGGCGTCTATCTCGAAAAACGCACCGGCCGATACACCTCCAAAATCAGGGTAAATGGCAAACGCCTCTGGCTCGGCCGTTTCACCTCCGAAACCGACGCCGCCCGTGCCTACGATGCTGCAGCGAAAAAATATCATGGCGAATTCGCAAGGTTGAACTTCTCCGACGGAACACCAAAAGGTCTGATTTCTTGACATTTGCAACACTCTGCCGGACAATAAAGAGGTAATGTTACAGTGGACCGGTCCGACGGGTCAGACGCGTCCGACAAGTCAGACAAGAGGAGAAGCAAAATGAACGATTCTGAGCGGATAATCAGGCCTTATGGAGGATACCGAAAACTTCGAAGCTTCCGGACGGCACAGATAATTTATGACGCGACAGTGATTTTCTGCGACAGATTCATCGAAAGAACCTCGCGCACACGCGACCAGATGATTCAGGCAGCGCGAAGCGGCGTGCAGAATATCGCCGAAGGCAGTATGGCCTCGGCCACGTCGAAGAAAACGGAATTGAAACTTACGGGTGTAGCGCGGGCCAGTTTGGAAGAGCTGCTTCTGGACTATGAGGATTTCCTTCGCCAGCGTCGCTTGCCCCTCTGGCCGAAGGATTCCCCGCAGGCGATGGCTGTAAGAAATTTTTACCGCTCTAACCAGTCCGACAGGTCCGACCGGTCAGACACGTCAGACAAGTCAGACCCCTATTCCATTCGCACAGCCACCGCTGAAACCTCGGCTAATACCCTGATCTGCCTGATTAACCAGGCAAGTTTCCTTTTGGCAAGGCAAATACTGAAACTTGAGCGGTCATTTGTGAATGAAGGCGGATTCACAGAGCGACTGTACCAAGTGCGTAGTCAGTCCCGCCGCCATAGCAAATAGTCCGACGCGTCAGACACGTCAGACAAGTCCGACTTGCCTGCCCCTCGATTGATGCTTCTTTGGTTCTTCCGTCGGGGGTCCGAATTTCCCTCGCCTTCAACGAGACCTCGCTCGCCTCAATTTTCCAGAGGAAAGTTGACTATACGCTAAACGCTGTCCGCTGAACGCTGTCCTTTTCTAACAGGTGTGAAAAACAACGGGTAAGGTCAATAAATACAAGAGGTTACAGCCATATAGCGATTTATGCCCGGCAGATGAAAATTTGGGCGAAATAGCGGAAATTATAGGACTTTTTCCTTGACAAAACAGGCCATTTATGGTATATGTGTAGCATCATTAAGGGGAGAAGAGAGAGAGAGGTACTTTCTGATTAGTGAGCAACGCCGTTTTGTATGCGCATGCGCGGTGTTGGAATGTCAGTTTGTTGAGAGGGTAAATGATGAAAAGGCGATTAATCACAGCATTGATGGGGGCCGTTTGTTTATTTTTGGGTAATATTTCGAAAGCCAATACGATTCAACTGTATCCTACTAATGATGCCTATATAGATAGTGCCCAGCCGGGCACGGTTCATAACGGCAGTACTTTGAATATCGGATATATTAGTGGCAGGACTACAAGGTCATATCTAAAGTTTGACCTTTCCGCCATCCC
>CAYUIL010000318.1:0-2126 GCA_964444715.1 uncultured Pirellulales bacterium
TTAATTTTAGTCCCCATTTAGGTGTGCTTTTTCTTATTATAACAACCTCAAACCCGAAGCTCAAGGCAAAAATTAAGAAAAACGACCGACACGGCGGCATTATGGGACCCAAAATGCTTTTCTTCCCGAAATTGCCGCAAAAACACAGGTCAGGCTGCGCTAAATGTCCCAACCCGCAGGTGGTTTTGCCGCTCGACTTCGCCCGGGGCCGTGAGTGTGTCGAACGGCTGGCTGACTCGTAACCTGCAAACGCTGGATTTCCCGCAGCAAATCCCCGCGACGGCTCCCGCGAAGATAGTTGGTGATGATTTTGATGTTTCGCCGCTGATAATACTGCAGCAGGGCCGCCTGGAGCCGTTTTTCCGCCCGCCCGCGGGGAACATAAATCTCTTTGCCGCCACAATCTCTTTCGGAAACAAACATTGCTGTTGACATTGTCAGCGGGACAGGGACGAAATCCTGAACCTGCCTCGGCCGCCAGCGCCGCCCAACCAGATACTCGGTCAGTTTAATCGCATCGTCGGTGCCGCAGCCGGGATGAGCGCTTATGAAGTAGGACACTAAATACTGCTCTTTGCCTGCCCTGCGGCTTGCCTCTGTGAAACGCGACTCAAATTCCTCAAAGACCTCAAAACTGGGCTTGCCCATTAGCTCAAGCACTCGCGGGCAATAGTGTTCCGGCGCAACCTTGAGGTGCCCGCCCACAAAATGCCCAGTGAGCATATCCAGATACTCCTTACTCTCCAGAGCCAGGTCGTGCCTAATCCCTGAAGCGACATAGACGTTCGTTTTTTTCCGGCCGGCCGTCTTCCATTTCAAAAACGCCTCAAACATCCTCATCTGCCCCCCGTAGTCAACTCGCAGACTTTTGCAAATAGCGGGGTATATGCAGCTTGGCCTGTTGCAACTGCCTGCCCTGGCGCACTTCATCCCGAACATATTTGCGGTCGGCCCACCGATGTCGAATATCGTGCCGTGAAAATCCTGGTGCGAGCGCAATCTGTCGGCCTCGGCAATCAGCGATTCGATTGAGCGGGAGGAGATGTCTTTTCCCTGGTGAAAATATATCGAGCAGAACGAGCAGCCGCCGAAACAGCCGCGATGAGTCGTTATGGAAAATTGCACCGGCTTCAACGCAGGCACGCCGCCCGCCGAATCATATTTGGGATGCCAGCATCGTGTAAATGGCAGCTCATAAATCGAATCAAGTGCGTTGTTACCAATCGGCTCCGCAGGCGGCAGGACGACAATCCTGCCGGGGTCCTGCTCCTGAACGATTGCTGCTCCTCTCGGATATGCCTGCTTTTGATATTCTAATTGAGCCGACATAACCAGTGACTTGTCGGTCTGCTGCTCCGCAAGCGAAGGCAGACGCACCGCATCGCTCGGCAGGGGGATTCTTCCTTTAATCGGATATGCTGTCCCGGCTATGTTGGTCAACCCGTCGATTGACTCGCCATTGGCCAATCGCCGGGCGATTTCCACGACCTGTCGTTCGCCCATCCCGTAAACCAGCAGGTCCGCCTTTGCATCAATAAGCACCGAGCGTTTTAATTTGTCTTCAATGTAATCGTAATGCACCAGTCGACGCAGCGACGCCTCAAGCCCGCCGAGAACGATGGGGACATCAGGATACGCCTCGCGTGCCCTTGCCGAATAAACGAGCAAAGGCCTGTCTGGCCGCAAACCCACCCGCCCGCCGGCGCTGTAAACGTCTTCTTTGCGCTTATGCCCAAGCGAGGCGTAATCATTTAGACGGGAATCGATACAGCCGCTGGTTATACCCCAAAATAATCCTGGCCTGCCCAATGCCCGAAATGGCTCGACGCTTCGCCAATCCGGCTGCGCAAGTATCGCCACCCGATAACCCTCGCTCTCCAAAAGCCGGCCAATCAGCGCAACCCCAAACGACGGGTGGTCCACGTATGCATCACCCGTAATGAGAATCACATCTGGCCGCCCCCATCCCCGCCGCCGAATCTCTTCACCCGTCGTCGGCAGAAATTGTTTTGAAATGGTCTGTATTTTTATCATTGTATCATTCTACCAGAGCGTTGCAGGTATTATTATCAGCATTTCTTCAATACGAAAGAAGTATAACCGAAGTTGCACCAAATACCTGCCCT
>CAYUIL010000319.1:0-2125 GCA_964444715.1 uncultured Pirellulales bacterium
GTCGCTTCTTTTTAACAATCTTATGGAGGTTCTTATGGCTCGTTTTCTTTCGCAAGTGTACACCACAATTCGGGGTTCCGTCGGTGGTGATACCTACACGGCTAATCAGTGGCACCCTTTGATCGTCAGGGCAAGGGTTGCTCCTGTTAATCCATCAACTCCAAATCAGTCTGTAATTAGGAGCAGTTTAGCGCAGGTTTCTGGTGCGTGGAAGCAACTCACAGACCTCCAGCGGGACGCGTGGGACGCATACGCCTCAACCTGTGAGTTCTCCGGACCTCTGGGGAATTACACGGTTCCGGGACGGCAAATGATGGTCGCAGTTCTAACCATAGCGAGGTATATCAATACTCGGGGTCTCGCTGTTCTTACGGTGATTCCTACACCGCCTACAATTCCGGGGTTTTATTCGCCCGGGCCTGTTGTCGATGCCTCCAACACTCCCGGGCAGATTGATATCTCCATCACTAACCAGACCGGTGTAGATGGTTACGCTCTGGTGGAACGTTCTTTTGCTTTCAATCCCTCACGTTATAGGTACAAGGGGCCTTTCGATTCGGGTTCTGCCCAGGCTGTCGCGATACCGAGCGGGGCCTCCACGAATGTCACCTTTGATGATCTCGAGGAGGGTTACGTCTATTTCACGCGGATACGTATGATCACTGATGAGGCTCCTTTTAGGATGTCGGCTCAGTACATACTCCGAAGTATTTGTCCAGTGACGCCATGATTTTGGGCTGTGTTCAGTGCGCCTTTGGAGGGGTCCGCCGGAGGCATTTCTTTCTTTACTTGTACCAATTGAAACATCTAAACATCAGCAGGGGGCTCTGTATGACTAACTCTCATCGTGTCGGAGGTTTAAATGACCACAAATTTCGAATCAGGCACCGTCCATCACCCGTACACTCATATTTTTTGTGGGAAGTGCGGACATCAGTTAATCGTTCCTGCCTATTGCAAAAACAGATTTTGTCCGGTTTGTAGCTTTCGCCGGACTGCGCGCGTGCGGCGGCGACTTAAGGCCTTGGTGGCTACGGTGGTCGAAACAAAGCAGGCGCGCCTAAAAATGGTCACTCTCACAATCCCGAATTACGCCGATGCGGGGGCGGCTGCGAATGTTCTCGTTCGGTCTTTCCGCGCGCTCCGTCGGCAGAAGTGGTGGCGCGACCGCGTGCAGGGTGGTGTTTTCGTCCTGGAAGTGACCGGTTCCGTCGGTAGCTGGCACGTCCATATGCACGCGGTTGTATTATCTACCTACCTCGATTGGAATGAACTGAAGGATCGTTGGGAGGCCCTCACGCAGGCAAAGGGCGTGTATGTGCAACGAATCCCCAGGAAGGCGGCCATTGACTATCTTTCCAAATATTTGTCGAAGGATGGCCCTCAGGATGCCGATGGTGGCGAATTGAGCGCCGCTCTCAGGAATTACCGTCTGTTCCAGGTATTCGGTAACTGGCACGGGAACCTGCCTTCCGTCCCGAAACGTTCGTTCCCTTGTCCATGCTGTGGCGCGGATTTATGGGTTCCAGAGGACTTGCTGGATGTATGGAGGTTCACTGCTCGAGATTTAATCCCGTCCTCGATGATGCATGTGCATGAGCGGTGCTCCTCGCCCTAACGGCCTCGTCGTTGATTTTAGGCCGATTTGCGCCGTCGCTCGGCCAAAACCTAAATCCTTTTAGTTCTCTGTCTTATTTTCGGTTTTGTCCTCGCTGCCTCGAACGGGGGGGCCCCAAGGTGGGGGCTAAAGCCCCTTTATTTTATCCGTTCTCGGCCCGGCGCAAATCGGCCTATAGTCTTTTTCTTACTCGCACCGCAATTTTGTGAAACTACCGGCGATCGACTTCAGCATCGCCGACGGTTTCAACCGGTTTTCGTCGTGTAGGTTAGCAGTAGTCTTTTCTTGGGAAAACCGGTAAACCGTGGTAGCTTTCACAAAATTGCTGAGTTGTCTTCGTGTTTCTCTCCTGTATCCGGAAAATTTTTCCCTTGACTTGTAGGGCCTTTTCACGTATGGTCAGTTCGCCCCAACCAAAGGCGCCGGACACGGTGCTGATTGGAAGCATCGACCTCGGCCGTTAGTCGTTAGACATCGCCACCGGGGTCGCTTCTTTTTAACCATCTT
>CAYUIL010000320.1:0-2124 GCA_964444715.1 uncultured Pirellulales bacterium
ACCGGTATGCCGATTACCCCGACCCCTGCAACCCCTGGCTGGCCTGCCTTGAACCGTATCAATTCGCCGTTGGAGATTACCGCTGGCGTCGCGTTTCCGACCTGTATGGGGGGATTGACGCCAACAATTCTCCCGCCGTTATTGTAAACGAATACCAGCCGGTTGTTGTTGCAGGCAACCCCGCCGATGCCGATGGCGATGGCGTCAGCGACAGCAGATGGGTCATAATCTCCGGCAAGACCTCCGCCAAAGGCAAACCCATTTATGCAGCCATGCGTATCGTCGATAACGGCGGTATGCTCAACGTCAACACCGGCTACAAATTCGACCCCTGCGACCTCGACCCGCGACGCATTGATGGCTCAAGCCAGACGCAAATCAACTTTCTGGCCTTATCTGCCCTCGACAATACACATGTACCGCCTTGGCAACCTGTGGATACACGACAAGACAGGTTGCTATCGTATCGTTGCGGCTCTGAGCCGAACAATATCAGTTTGTATGAGCAGAATGTCGTTTGGCAATACGGTTTGCCTGTCGGGGCCTATACGCCTTTTGATATCTCCGACGAGCTTGTGCTTCGCAACCGTTACATAATCAACCGCAGCCTCATATCTCCTGCAATGTCCAGAATCGAGACGCTCTGGACACATGCCTTTGACGGCCCGCCTTATGTTCCTCGCAATGCAGCCGACCATAATATTCCATACGACTGGTTCTGGATTGCATATAACAGCTATCCGAATCCCTGTCCTGACCCCTGTGTTTATGACAATCGCCACATCGCCACGACATACAACCTTGACCGCGTAATCGACCCTACAGGCCAAAAAATGTTCAACATCAACTCAGCTTCCTCTGCCAATAAGCTCGAAGTCCGCGACAGGATAGAGCAGGCAGTTCTTGCCGCCGGCCTTGACCCGGTCATATATGATCCGAACCAGATTGCCGTCAACCTAATCGACTATATCGATTCTGACGATGACGTTACTGTCATCGACGTAAATAAAATGGGAATGCTGGCTTATTACTTCGGCTTTGAGACCCCTTGTATTTATATCTCCGAGATTGCCGAGAGTATTGTTCACTATAGCTCTCCCAACGACTTCAATGCGTCATCCTTTGCAATCGAGCTGTATAAGCCCTATTGGACGGACCCATTCCCATCCACGGACCCAAACGACTACTGGCAACTGTTCATTGTTGACACCAATACAGCAATACCTATCACCTGGTCCGGCAGCCCGCGTTTCCACGTTATTGAATGGATAGATAACAACTATGCTCCGATTCAGGTTGAATTCAATGATGTCAACGGTCCCAACGACGTGAACGAACCGAACAACCCTCGCACTACTCAGCGTGCTTACATGGCTTTCAGCGGCGGAGAGTTCATAGAACTACAGCGGCTTATCCCTGCCACAGGCGAGTTTCTCACCGTGGACTGGGTTTGGGTGCCGGAACCTAACGACAGCACCGGTTGGCTCTGGCCCGTTGACAGCAATGCAGGTACCCAAAAGGTCTTTAGCTACCAGCGTGATATCGGCCAAGGTGTCAACCCTAACAAGTGCATCAGAGGAAAACCTGTCTTGGCTTTAGCTGGTTTGTGGAGCGGCGACTTTGGATTTTTCCCATTGCCAAGTATGGGATGGCCTAATTCGTGGACCAGTAATCCTCCGGAGCCGTATATTGCCCCGTATGTTATTCAGGCGCACCCGGAAAACACTGCTTTCACGAGCGTCGGAGATATAGGCGGGCTTTTCCGAACCAGTGCATATATCATCACAAGGGCTCAATTAGAACCCGATGTTCGCCTCGACCTTGCAGACCCTACCTTACAGCAGCTTTTCAAATACCTAACCGTTATCGACCCGTATGACCACGGTTATATCGACCCCAATAATCTGGAAACCAGAATTAAAGGCAGAATCAATATCAATACCGCGCCGTGGTTTGTCATCGCTCAACTACCTTGGGTCACAGACGGCACGCCTTCATACGAATTGGCACAGGCAATCGTTGCATATAGGGACAAGCTCAACCTTGTCGATGGTGTTGTCGATTATCACCTCGGAAGAGGCCGGGGAATGGTTGATCCCTGCGGGGTTTTTGCGCCAGCAAATG
>CAYUIL010000321.1:0-2106 GCA_964444715.1 uncultured Pirellulales bacterium
AGGACTATTGGCGGGCAAGCGCATACATAAACGGCTCACCCGGCTGGGACGATTCAGGTATTGTCCCCAACCCAGGCGCTATCGTGATTAACGAGGTTATGGCCCATACAGACGTCGAGCCGAACGACTGGATTGAGCTGCGTAACACCACAGGAGCTGCGATTAACATCGGCGGCTGGTACTTAAGCGACAGCGACTCTAATATTATGAAATACCGCTTCGCAACAGGAACTACTATTTCTGCGAACAGCTATCTGGTTGTCAGCGAGGACGTCAACTTCGGCGAATCGGCAACCGACCCCGGTCGGCTCATACCATTTGCGCTAAGTGAGAATGGCGAGGTTGTTTATCTGGCCTCGGCCCTCGACGCCAATAGTATGCTCACCGGCTATCGAGACAGGGAGGATTTCGGGGCTTCCGAGACGGGCGTGTCATTCGGCAGATATTACAAGGCCAGCACCGGCACTTACAACTTTGTCCCGATGGACCATAATACCCCCGGCGCAGCGAACGCCTATCCCAAGGTCGGGCCGGTTGTAATAACGGAGATTATGTATCATCCCGATTGGCCAGCCGGCGGCTCTTACGCCAACGACGAATACGAATACATCGAGATTAACAACATCTCCGGCTCATCGGTTACTTTGTATGATTCCAGTGAAAACGCGCCGTGGAAGTTCACCGACGGCATCGACTATACCTTTGGCTCTCCGCCGAATGCCGTAACCATCGCCCCGGGCGCAAGAATCTTAGTCGTCAAGAACCCGACCGCGTTCAATGGGCGTTATTCGGGTCTGTCGGGCATTACATATGGGCCATACTCCGGCTGGCTGGCGAATGACGGTGAGCAGCTTGAATTAGGCAAGCCCGGCGACGTTAATGAGCTTAGTGTCCGCCAATACATAAGGGTTGAGCGTGTCAATTACAGCGACGGCTGGCATCCCGGCGATGAACCGGGAGACGTGGACCTCTGGCCGACAGAAGCCGATGGTCTGGGCAAATCATTGACGCGGACCAGCACGACGCAATATGGCAACGACCCGAACAACTGGACTGCTGCGACGCCCTCCCCCGGCTCGTAACGCCGGATATTAGCGAGGCCTGTTTTCTTTTTCATCGCGGCGACCTGCCTCGATGTGCTTGTCCACCTGCGCCAGGCCCAGCAACACCACTATTGCCAGAACGGTAGTTATAATCGCCAGATAATACAACCTCGCCCCGCAGGCCATACCGATGCTTGCAACGAGCCAGATTGTTGCCGCGGTGGTCAGGCCGTGGATGCCGCCTCTGTCCTGAATGACGGCGCCCGCGCCGAGGAAGCCCACGCCCGTAACGATTTGTGCGGCGATTCTCGTGATAGAATCCTGGCCGCCCGCCATTCTTCCCGAGATTATTGTAAAAACCGCCGCACCGAGGCAAATCAGGACGTTTGTGCGGAGGCCGGCCGCTTTGTGTTTGAGCTGACGTTCAAGACCAATGGCGGCCCCACAAGCGACCGCAAGGAGTATGGCGGGTATGTCACTGTGCCAGGTCATATTTACCTCTCTACGAGTGTTTCGTCGACTTTCATTCCGAAGTGCCTGCCGCCTTTTTCGACGTGGGCAAGCACCTTGTCGCCGGATTTAAGCGTGGTGATGGAGATTGGCCGGCCATCCGGGTTAACCAGGCGAATCGTCTCGGCATTTTGCATAACCAAACTGACGGGGACGCCCTCGGCTTCGGCCTCAACAAGCATCATCGGGCGTTTCTCAATCTTGTTTCTGCCCAGATATGCAAGCTGGCTTTTGCCCTTGAAATCGACGACGAGGACTTCATCGCCGGCCTTGAGGTCCGCGAGGTATTTTGTGCCGCTGCCCGGGGTGAGTGTGTATGCGTGGACGGCGCCGGCGTTGACGCGGAAGGGTCTGGCCGCAACGTAAGGGTTTTCAATCGACTCTGAATGCACTAAGAAAAACCCAGAGGCCGTATTGCCGATGAGTATTCCTTCGCCGGGAGCCATCTGGGTGCAGGTATCGAGGCAGGAGCGGTCACCCATACCGAGCTGTTTGACGCCCGTTATCGTTGCGATTACAAGCTCAATTTTATCGCCGACGCCCTGCAGTATTT
>CAYUIL010000322.1:0-2104 GCA_964444715.1 uncultured Pirellulales bacterium
TACTAAACTAACGTCCCGAGCCGTAGCCGGACTGTGTAACGTCCTTAGCCAACTGGTTTAAGACGGCCCGCATTTGTGGGTCGGATTTTCGCAGGTCCTCGATTTTGCCGCAGGCGTGCATAACGGTAGTGTGGTCCCGGCCGCCCAAGTGGCCTCCGATTTCCTCCAAACTGTGCTTCGTGAGATGCCTGGCCAAGTACATACAAATCTGTCTCGGCTCGGCGATACTCTGGCTGCGTTTTTTGCTCTGCAGGTCCGCAAGGCGGACGTTGAAGTGGCGGGCCACGACGTCGGTAATATCGCTGATTCTTATGTGCTTTGCGGCGGCCTCAATCTGGCCGTCCAGCGCCGTCTGCGCCATTTGAAGGGTGATTTTCCTGCCCGTCGTCATCGAAACGGCGTATATGGTCGTCAGCGCCCCTTCAAGCTCACGTATATTTGCGTGGACCTTTCGGGCGACGTAGCCGGCCACATCGTCGCTGACATCGAGCCCGCGAAGGTGCGCCTTTTTCTGGATGATGGCAATGCGCGTTTCGTAGCTCGGCGGGTCGATGCGGGCCACCAGGCCCCAGTTGAATCTGCTGATAAGTCGTTCTTCAAGAGAGGGTATTTCGCTGGGCGGGCTGTCGGCACTGAGTATGATTTGTTTGCCGTTGCTATACAGCGAGTTAAAGGTGTGGAAAAATTCTTCCTGGCTTTGTTCGCGTTCGCGGAGGAATTGTATATCGTCGATAACGAGGGCATCGACGGTGCGAAACCGGCTTTGAAAACCCGGCAGGTCGGCCTGTTCAATCGCCTGGATGAAGCGGTTTACGAACTCCTCGCAGCTTAACAGATGAATGACGGCGTGTGCGGATTTGCGTTTCACTTCGTGGCAGACGGCGTGAAGGAGGTGCGTTTTGCCTAAGCCGGAATGGCCGTAAATAAAAAGTGGATTATATGTATTGCCCGGGGACTGGCTGACGGCGACGCAACTTGCGTGGGCGAGCCGATTGGAGGGGCCGACGACGAAATTGTCAAAGGTATAATCGGGATGGAGCATTGATTCGTCTCTGGGTTTTTGGCCTGGTGTGCCCGGCCTGGGGTGTCCGTCGGCGGAGAACTGAATGGTTACAAGATGGCCTGTTATTTGCTGGGCGGCCCGCGTAAAGGCGCTTCTGCAGTTATTTCGGAGGAACTGGGAGCACGCCTCATCGGGGCAGCCAATCTCGAGCGACCCGCCAGCCAATCGGATTAGGCGGAGGTTGTCAAACCACCTTCGGGTGTTAATAGGGTCAAGGGCCTTCGCACGGTCCAGTATATCCGCAAAGATATTATCGACTTCACCGGATGCCAAGCGATGCTCCTTTATAAAAGCCGTGCCTAAAACACAGAGAGATTATCTCCGCCGCAAACAACATCCTTGTCATCCGAATGACGGATTCGACCCTTCGACAAACTCCCCCGCCTGCAACTTACAGGGGCAGGCAGGACAGGCAAAGCTCACCGCAAGCCGAAAAAAACATCACCCTCTGTAGTTTTGTTATGATAACCATCCCTGAATAAAAGAACGGGAAGAGCATAACCACTGTGAGCGGATTTGTCAAAAGAAATCCCGGATTGTGCGAGAAAAAATCATTCGGCAGATAAATCCGCCAAACGGACGGCGGACAAGACTTGAATTTGTAAGGGGATTTTGCGAAACTGCCTAAGCTATGGGAATCTTTTCCAAGACAATAGGATACTTCAAGGAACGGCTGGGCAAGACCAGAGACAAGATAAGCTCATCTTTGTCATCGGTCTTAGGTATCGGCAGAGACATAGATGAAGATTTATTAGATGAGCTTGAAGAAACGCTTATAAAGGACGATATCGGCGTTGAAACGACTGCGAAGCTAATCGCAGATTTACGCGGGGCTTACCGCGAGAGGCAAATCGGCAAGACAGACGACATAGTGCCGTTCCTGAAAGAGCATATCAAGAGCTATTGGCCTCATCAAGATAGGCAGTTGTGTATAGCGGCCAAAGGGCCGACGGTGATTTTGGTCGCGGGCGTCAACGGTTCGGGCAAAACTACCAGTATTGCCAAGCTTGCCTATATTCTCAGCAAAAATAATAAGAAGGT
>CAYUIL010000323.1:0-2067 GCA_964444715.1 uncultured Pirellulales bacterium
TCTTGCCTTTTCCCAAAAGTAGGCCAGAACAATCTCCTCTTGAGTCCGGGCCTTTGACTCTGAGGTTTTCAGGGTCGCGCCTGTTTCGCTGGTCGTATTGTAGAAGCTGTTTACGCCCATATTTCCTGTCCTTTTTCGTTTCGGCCCCGGAAAGAGGGCTGATAGGATTCAAGGTCCTGCCAGTTCTCGTTTATCTTTTTTGCTTGTTCTTCGAGGTCCGCCCTCAAAATATCATATCCGGGGTTCTCCGGCGTATTGGCTTTTGTGTTTCGCCAGTGAAAAAGCATCTTTAATCTTTCGGGGTCGATGCGCTTCAGACCATCCTCAAGTTTAGTCCAGAAAGCATACTGGTCTCTGTGAGGCGCGGTTGGATTGTAAAGATGGTCGTTCTCACAAAGGGGAATCCCGAAGACCGGTTGCCACCGGAAAAACCAAACTGACTTCCACCTGCCCAAAAAGATATGATGGGCGTGAAGATTCACGGTCGAGCCGCAGAAAAGACACCGCCCAGGCGATTTTACGATGAACCGCCAAAGAGCATCAAGTTTTTCGTCTCTATAAGTCATAAAAGCCATAGCGTGCATTTGCGGGGGCGGGATTTGAACCCGCAATCTCCGGCTTATGGGGCCGGCGAGTTGGCCATTGCTCTACCCCGCGATATGACGGGCGGCCCACACCCAAAACCGCCCGGACTCCGGTAAAAGATGAGTCCAATGGCCGCAACTCCTCAATCACCCAACAAGCATAACTTGTCGGGTTATGCAATTCAAAATTGTAACTGACCTGTGAACGCACACCGGAATTGCAGCCATAAAGAGGAACGTCCGCGATTCGTCCCTCAAAATTTTCAAAGAACTCAGTAAATAGGTATTTCTCTTGATTCGACCTTCGCGCCCGGGACCGTGAAACTGTCGGGCGAAAATAACTTACCGCCCTCTCGTTTGGCCGCGTCGAACTCCTTTTGAAGCTGCTTCCTAACGGCGTCGATGACTTCGGGGTTGTCGAAATACTTCGAGGGGATTTTGTGAATATCGACCACCTCTACCCTGTAATCGGTGCGGGTCTTTGTTGTGTCTCTTATGGCGAGCTGGTCGGTCGGCTGCTCGACGGGCTTTATTTTCTCTCCTGTTCCGCCCTGAGCGATGGAGATTTTACGGCGGCGTTCTTCCTCGACCTGCGCCTTGCGGAGGGCTTCAGTGTGCTTCTGTTGCTCTTCCTGCCGCCAGACCATAAGACGCTGCGATAATACGTCTTTGGCCACCTGCATCGGCTCTAAAACCTGCTTGAACTCGCCATTGAGCCGGTCAACTTCATCACGAAGGGGCTTGGTCATTTCGAGGCGAATCGAATCTATCGCCTTAATGCCGCTGTTGCACTTGATTAGAAGAACGTTTGCGGCGTCCGAATCGGACTGCTTCTGGACGAACTGCGCGTTCATCTGCTTCAAGAGGCCCGACTTGTTGAGGTCGATTGACCTGATTAAGGCCGTATCGACCCGCTCCGTGATTTGTTTGACATCGACTTTGATTAGTGTGGCTTCCATTTTGGGTTTCTCCTTACATAAAGGTCGAGGGTTCTCCGGCCCAACGTAAATCTGCTGACGATAAACGAAAAGGTTTGAGAGAACCCCCGCCAAAATTTTCAAGTTTCAGATTGTCGTCTATCGTCAGCATATTCGCAAATTACCACCTTCGGGCCGAGTTGTCAAGTAAAATCTGAGAAAATTTTAATTATTTTTTCGGCAACCACGACTTGATAATCCATCTTTCCGTAGGCGTCCATTTCGGGTCTTTCAGCAATTCAGGGATTTTATCAAGGTGCGGGGCAAGTTGTTTCTCTATATCATCCCAGCACCCTTTCAGTTTTATGCCGAGCCGCTCCTGCCAGTAATCGCGCATACATTCGTCTGGCCTGACTTGACTAACTACAATTTTTGCCGCTTTTGGCATACACATCAAACGCCAGTAAAGTATGCCGCATTTTAATTCGCCGCCGCGCGTGTCGATGTCGCCGCCGCCCGTGTAGATGTCGCCGCCGCCCGTGTAGATGTTGCCGCCGTCCGTGTAG
>CAYUIL010000324.1:0-2060 GCA_964444715.1 uncultured Pirellulales bacterium
AGCGGCCGGGCCTTCGGTAAAGGCGAAAATGCCCGCTAATTTCACCACGTTTGCACCCGGTGCAACCACGCCGGCCTGAGCCACAGAAATCAAAGAAAACAGCAGAATCGCAGTTATGGAAACGGTTCTCATCGTATAATCCTTTCAAAAATGGTAGGATAAATAGGATACCGCCATCATTAGCCACAGTAAATACAAAAGCAAGGTGGATATCAACCGGGCTTTTATTGTTTTACTACGTGGTCGATGGTATAATGTATCAGTGGCGGGGAGCATCGCAGCGGATATTTGAAAAGTGTATATGGGGGCGAAAGGCTTCGACCGGATGTCGGAGAGCCGAGCTGCATATCCAGGACGCCGGTTGGCCTGGCTAATCATCCGGCACTAAATTTAATTGGCAACTACCAGTTGCGAATGGCTGCCTAAATCAGGCAGCCCGTCCTTTCAGGCAGTGCCTGCGGGCCTGATTCGGGCGTAAGATAGCGGGCTGCTCTCGTCGGTGCTTTCGGGCCGGCGGGTTAAGACCAATCCCGGAATAGCCGAAGCGACTGGCCGTCGTTTGCCGGTCGGGGAGGCGAAAAAACAAAGAAACGACTAAGTATGTAGATGCCCGTCTTGATGCAATCCGGGACGGGGGTTCGAATCCCCCCGCCTCCATTGGGTTCGCTTCTCTGAAGAGGGGGATTCGAACCCTAAAAGGGTCTGGGAAAAGACTTTTCCCAGGTCGTCGGGGTGACAGTAACGAGCGTCAGCGAGTGACGCCAGAGGGGCAGAGCCCTTATGGAAATTTGCGGAGCAAATTTGGGTTCAAGGCCGAAGGCCGGAATCCCCCCGCCTCCAGTTGGCCTTTGGCCAACAGAGCAGTTGAGCATTTGAACAGTTGAAAGTGCGAAACTGCGGTCTACTATTCAACTTTCCACTGCTTAAAAAAAGAAGCGATTGCCGACCTTCAATTAGGCCGGCAATCGCATTTTTTCGTGAATCGGTTCAGTTAAAAACTCCAGCCGACACCGGCGCTTACCGTGGTTGTGTTTTCGCCGAATCCTACGCCGCCAGTAAGGGTAATGTTCCTTTTTTCTCCTACAAGAGCTTTTGCTCCAACAGCGACGGCGCTGGTGCTTTCAAAATTGCCGTACCCCATGCCGACCGAGAAATTCTTGCCCTCAACAGGGGGCGGAATGGCCGCGAGGGCCGCAACGGAAGCTATGCCCGAATAAGCTTTGTCGACCCTGTCCTCGAGATGCCTGTATTGCCTCATATTGACCGCGTCGTAATCACCGACTCCGTCGGCCACACCCGTTACCTTTGCCGGCCCGCTCGTGGTGTCATTTTGGAATGTCGCACCGGTGTCATCGAGAGTAAGTGATGTTGAGTCGGTGCCGCCGGAGATAACTGTGCTTGTCTGGTTAACAAGAACGCCGTGCGATACGCCGCTGTCGGTCCTTACATATAAGTTTGCGGTGGTAGGAGCCATTGAAAGGATGGACCCTGCATTTGCGGTCGAGGCATCACTATCCGCAACCAAACTCACCGAATCGTCCATCACGGTGGCGTTGCTGAAGGTATCCGCGCTCACAAAACGCGAGCTTGTCCCGTCAACAACCATCCGATTGCCCGTACCATTGCCGCTCCAGACAGTGGCGGTCCCATTGACCGTTGTGGTCGAGCTTGTTACGTTCAGGGTATGCCCTGCTGCGCCGGTTATTGTAGTTCCGCTGTTGCTGACTGCCGCGCTCTGAGTCCCATCCGCGCTCACAAAACGCGAGCTTGTAGCATCAACTATCATCTGATTGGCCGTAGTGGTGGATGTGATTGTCGTCACGCCGGTAATCGTATTGTTCACGCCGGTGATGACGTTGTCGCCTGCGGTTGCCGTTATCGCGTTGTTGCCTGTGGTCGCCGTGATTGTGTTGCCTGTGCCGCCCGTTAACTGATTTTGCTGGGTTGCGCCCAGGATATTGTTTGTGCCGGCGGTGAGAGTGTTTGTCGTAGTGGCCTGAATGAGGTTTGTGCCGCCTGTGCCGGTTGCCAGCAGTTGATTTGACACGTTGGAGCTTCCG
>CAYUIL010000325.1:0-2043 GCA_964444715.1 uncultured Pirellulales bacterium
AATCCGCGACGGCAAGCACAGGGAAATCCCCGCGAATATGATTGTCCCGGGAGACGTTGTCGTTCTCGAGGCAGGTGACATCGTCCCGGCCGACGGGAAGATAATACAGTCGATGGGCCTCCTGGTCGACGAATCCATACTCACGGGCGAATCAAAGGCCGTCAGAAAGGCCGCGGGCGGCATTCTTCGCATGAACACCAGCATTGAAACGGGAAGAGGGCGCATACTCGTTTTTGCGACAGGCATGAACACAGAGGTAGGAAAGCTCGCTGAGAAGATGCAGGAGATGGGGGAGGACAAGACGCCGTTTCAGAACGAACTCGGCAGATTCAGCAGGAAAATATTCTGGATGATCATAGCCATAGCGGCTTTGATAATGGCAGTCGGATACTTCAAATACGGCGCCTACACGGCTTTCCTTTTATCCGTGTCCCTGGCAGTTGCAGCCATACCTGAGGGGCTTCCCGCCGTGGTTACACTCGCGCTTGCTCTCGGCGCAAAATCGATGGTAGGCAGCAACGCACTCATAAGAAAGCTCCCAGTCGTTGAATCCGTGGGATCCGTCAACATCGTGTGCACGGACAAAACGGGGACGCTCACGAAGAACAGGATGTCGGTGACAAAGGCTTTCTTCAATGACGTCGTCTATGACGCACATGAGATAAACAAGAGGGACGCCAATAATATGGAAAAGCTCATGCTATGCGGCTCGCTTTGCAATGATTCGAAAAAGGTTCATGATGAAAAGGGCAACAAGCTGATCGGCGACCAGACCGAGGTGGCGATACGCGAATTTGCGGAGTCGAAAGGATACGACTATGACGGAGCCAATGAGAAATACAGGCGCGTGAATGAGATTTCGTTCACGTCAAAGAGAAAAATGATGAGCGTCGTCTGCAGCCATGATGGGAAAAAATATGTTTTTACGAAGGGCGCCCCCGAGGTGGTGCTCGGCAAATGCAGCAGGATGCTGATAGGGGGGAAGAACGTACTGCTGGACGGCAAGGCACGTGAAAAAATACTAAAGCAGAACAGCGAATTCGCCTCCCATGAGCTGCGTGTGCTTGCTTTCGCCTGGAAGGAAATCAAAGGAAGGGCAAAGGAAAGCGAAATGGAAAGCAATCTCATATTCATAGGCCTTGAGGGAATGCTTGACCCGCCGAGGGACGAGGTCAAGGGCGCGCTCGAGGACTGCAGAACCGCAGGCATACGCGTTATTATGATAACAGGGGACAACATAGAGACGGCAAAGGCCATAGCCAATGACATAGGACTCCGGAGCAAAGGCGCGCTTTCAGGAGACGACCTCGAGAAGATTGATGACAGCGGGCTAAAAAGAAGGCTCGCTGAAGGCGTGAACATATTCGCAAGGGCTTCCCCCTTCGACAAGCTGCGCATACTGACAATTCTTCAGAAAGACAACCGGGTGATTATGACCGGTGACGGCGTAAACGATGTGCTTGCGCTGAAAAAAGCCGACATCGGCATAGCGATGGGCGAACGCGGCACAGAAGTGGCAAAGGAAGCCAGTGACATCATTCTCATGGACGACAACTTCTCAACGATAAGGAACGCCATACGTGAGGGAAGGCGCGTATTCGACAACATAAGGAAGTTCGTGAACTACCTCATCAGCTGCAACCTGGCCGAGGTCTTTGTCATATTCATGGGAACGCTGCTGCTCACGATAAACGAGCCGATACTGCTCCCCGTTCACATACTCTGGATAAACCTGCTGACGGACGGTATGCCCGCGCTCGCGCTGGGCGTTGACCCGGCGCTTCCGAACATAATGAAGAGGAAGCCCAGGGGGATGGAAGAGGGCATACTCGACAGGAAGACGATGTACAACGTGGCGGCCATGGGGCTCAACATAGGATTACTGCTGCTTGCGGTGTTTTTCTTCACCATTTCCATCGGCATGGAGAAAGCCAGGACCGCCCTTTTCATGGGCTTCGTTCTTTACGAATTCATGAGGATAGCGGTCATAAGGCATGAAGATAAGCTCGGCTTCTTCCAGAACCGCATGCTTGTCCTGGCTCT
>CAYUIL010000326.1:0-2041 GCA_964444715.1 uncultured Pirellulales bacterium
GGATGATATTCCGGATGCCCCGGCGTTTTGCTGCCCCACTGGCGGAAGTTCTTCAGGTCGTCGAGCGTTAATTCATAGCCGGTCAGATACAAAAGCGAATACAACAGCATACACCCGTGCCCGCCCGACAGGACGAACCGGTCGCGGTTGAGCCACTTGGGATTGGCAGGGTTGTGCCTGAGGTGCCGCATCCACAAAACGTATGCGGCCGGGGCCAATCCCATCGGCATACCCGGATGGCCTGCCTTGGCCTTCTGCACCGCATCGGCCGCCAAAAACCTTATCGTATCAATACAAAGTTCGTCAATGCCCGTTACGCCCTTGACTCTTACCGGCTCACCCATTGCAAACTTCCTGCAAATTACCGTGAAATTTTAGCGACAAACTCACCTCGCCCACAGGCGGTGAAACAAATCAGGACAATAACCAAAACCGGCTGTTTTCGCAAGGTCTTTGTCGATTGGCCTGAATTTGACAGAGCCGTCGCCGGCGGCTATAATCGCCGCTGACTTGCGCGAAAGGATGCGGAAAAAAACGAGAACAAGGTTTGCACGCGGACCATAGAATAGAAAACGACAGTGTTTGAGAGGGTATGGATATGAAACTGATGAAGCGTCGTGAGTTTCTGGCGAATTCGGTAGCCGGGGTGTCGGGTCTGTTGCTCGGTTCGACATTGGCCAGCTGCGAGCCAAACGCTGTAAAGGCGCAGGCCAGAACTTATGACCCGTGGGAAATCGTGCCGCTCGGCAGGACCGGCTTGAAAGTAACAAGGGTCGGGTTTGGAACGGGTATGAAAGGCGGACGACATTCCTCCAATCAGGTCCGGCTGGGAAAGGAAAAGTTTGAATCGCTTTTGCGCGAGGCATACGACCGGGGCTGCCGGCTGTTTGATTGTGCCGATATGTATGGCTCGCATCCTTATATTATCCCCGCCCTGAAAGGCATCCCGCGCGAGAAGTTCACGATTGTATCCAAAGTGGGGACCTGGTTTCCGCCCGAGGAGGAAAAAGAAAAGCCACAGGTTACCGTTGACCGCTTTCTCAGGGAAATGGATACCGACTACATCGACCTGCTTTTGCTGCACTGTATGATGGCTCCCGACTGGAATAAGACGCTTAAGCCATATATGGACGGTATGAGCGAGGCAAAGGCCAAAGGCAAGGTGCGTGCCCTCGGCGTGTCGTGTCATACGCTCGGCGCCTTGCAGACAGCCGCTGAGGAACCCTGGGTCGAGTCCGTTCACGCCCGCATTAACGCAACCGGACAAGATATGGATGGCCCGCCCAGTGAGGTTGCGCCCATCCTGCGTAAAATTCACGACGCCGGAAAAGGCGTAATAGGTATGAAACTGATTGGCCAAGGCGAATTTCGCGACAGCCGTGAAATGCGCAAAAAGAGCGCCGACTTCGTGTTCAATCTCGGCTGTGTTAACGCCGTCGTCGTCGGCTTCGAATCTCTCGACGAAATCACGGACTACGAAACCATCGTCCGCAAAACCCCTCGAAAAACGGTGTAAAAGTCGTTGCCGCAAAAAGGCACATAAAACACAAAAGGAACCACGGATTACACGGATTTTCGCGGATTTTTTAAAGAAATAGAGGGAAATCTTCGTGTCTTCGGGTCTTAGTGGTTAAAAAATTTTTGAGGAATGTCCCATAATTTCCTTGCCTTTTGCATCTCAATGTGGTAAACATCTTCCCCGTTTTGTTGAGGAGTTATAAATTTATCCGCCGGTAGGCGGACTCGTTTTGCGGTTTTTGAACCCGGAACATCGGCGTTTTTAAGGATTATTGAATCCGCCGAATACACACTTTTATTTTCTGGAGGGCAAGAAAATGAGGAAGATACTTCTTCTAGCCACTATCAAGACCTTCGTGGTCTTGCTGATTGCGAATCCTGCTTTGGGAGTAGAGATCAAAATAATGGGGCCAAGTGGAAATGTACTAGCCCCTGATACGGAATATGGTTTCGGTGTATGGATACGCAACCCAGATGCTTGGGGGGATGATTTTACCCCAGACCGGGGGGTGGGGTAAGAGAG
>CAYUIL010000327.1:0-2015 GCA_964444715.1 uncultured Pirellulales bacterium
GCAAAAACAATCGCACTGGCTCCATACCGGCATATTTGCCCACCTCGTCGTTGGGCTGCAAAATTGTCTGCCCTTCGCCAATTGTTACCTTGTATTTGTCGTCGCAGAAATCAAGCAGCTCGCGGAACCGCCACACGCCTGATAAATCGAGCCGATTTTCTCTGGTTGCCCAGCGTTTGCCGAAGTCGCTTAGTTTCTTTGGGGCTTCGATTTTGTCCCAGTTGTATTGTGCATCCAGCAGGTCGCCGCACTGCGGGCATTTGAACATCACCTCACCTACATCGAACTCCGCGCCGCAGTCAGGGTTGATACATTTTTGAAAAGCTATGTTTGTCTTTTTCACTTACGGTTCCCGACCTCATATTAATCTTTTCTATAATCGCCGGCAGTTCGGCGATTCGGGTTATCTTCCGGACGCCGTCTGGAACTTTTTTGCCTTCATTTGTGTAAGCCGACTTGAGAGCTGCCCGCATACCGGCCTTCAAAGCGGGCACTATATCCTTGTCGATTCGGTCACCAACGAAAAGTATATTCTCTGCCGGCTCGCCTATCTTGGCAATAGCCGCCTCAAATATCCGTCTGTCGGGCTTGCGGAACTCAAACTGGTAAGAGTAGAGCCGGCAGGGGAAAAAATCCAGTATGCCTGCCTGGGCCAAGTGTCTGTCTAAAGAGCCGGCGCTTATGAACGTGTTGGTGAGTATGCCGAGTTTAAGTCCCATTTTTTTGAGTGTCGCCAGGGTTTCTTTTAGCGTCGGTTCGATTTTGGCAAGTTTGCCCAACGGCTCATACCACAGCCAGCCAAGCTGCCGCCACTGCTCATCGGTGAGTTTGTATCCGCGTTTGGCGCCGGACTTTTCCAGCAACGACATCGCATCAAAATCCCTGCTGATAATGTTGGCCCACAGATTTTGCAATTGAATGGCGATTAAATTCCGCAGACAATACCACCCCAAATTGCCGGCGGGCTGACCGCAGCTTATCAGATAGTCATAGGTCAGCCGGGCGCTTTGTCGAAACACCTTAGCCGTCCTGACTTTGCCGAAATTCAGCAAAGTGTCGCCAAGGTCGAACAGCACCGCTTTAATCGTTCCTTCAGCCAAGCGTTTCACCTCATCGGCGGCAAACCATCTGCAAAGGTCTCCTTGACCCATTGCAGCATCTCATCATCCGATATCGCAGATACCCTGTCTGACGCATATTCGGCGGCAATTTTATCCCTTATCTTCACGACCCTCGGGTCGTGCTTGGTAATCTCCATCCGGAATCGGGACTCAATCCAGTGCTTTATTCCCGCTGCGCCGGTCTTGTCGGTTATCGCCACCTCCACCGGGCGATTGAGCAGTTTCTGCGTGTCGAAGCAGTTATATATCTCCTCGTTCTTCAACAAGCCGTCTGCGTGAATGCCCGCCCGCGTCACGTTGAAGTCCCTGCCGACAAGCGGGTAGTTGCTCGGAATCTCAAAGCCAAGCTCTTTCGCCGCATACTCCGCAAGCTCGGTTATCGCGGCGTAGTTGACGCCCGCTGTTATGCCCTTTATCTGCGCGTGCTCGATAACCATCGCCTCAAGCGGAGGATTGCCCGTTCGCTCACCGACGCCAAATATCGCACTGTTGGCCGCGCAGCAGCCGTAGAGCCAGGCCGTTGCCGCATTGACCTGCACCTTGTGCAGGTCGTTATGGCCGTGCCATTCCAGCGATTCAGCCGGCACGCCGATTTTACGCAGCCCCGCCACCAGTTTGGGCACACTTCTCGGCAAAGCAGACCCCGCCCACGGCAGGCCGAAGCCGAGCGTGTCGCACAGACGAATCTTGACCGGTTTTTTGTACTGCTCGGCCAGCTTCATCAGCTCCGCCGCAAAAGGCAGCACAAAGCCGTCGTAATCGGCCCTTGTAACGTCCTCAAAATGACATCGGGGAATCATACCCTGGTCCAGCGCCGCCCTGACGATGTCCAGATACGCCGCAAGCGCCTGCGCGCGGGTCTTTCGCAGCTTGAGAAAGATATGGTAGTCGCTC
>CAYUIL010000328.1:0-2007 GCA_964444715.1 uncultured Pirellulales bacterium
GGGGTACCAGGAAACTCTCGCGGCTGCATACGCCGCCGCGGGCAGATTCGAGGATGCAGTGACGATGGCCGAGAGGGCCTTGAATGCAGCCAAAGCCGCGAACCAGGAAGACCTGGCCCGTAAAATTGAGAGTCGGCTACAGCTTTATCAGGCGGGCCAGCCGTATCATCAAAAGTAGTTGTCTTCAGGTTTTATCCATCAGCAGGATAATCCTGTCGTATCTGTCCGCCGGCATCTCATCTTTTAGTATCTTTCGTATTTCCCGCATAGACGTCCGCTGGGTGGTGTGGGTAACGACAATATGCTGATTGTTGAGCTTGCCGACCAGTCGGGCGAACTCGTTGATGTGCATATGCCGGCCCGCCTGGGCCCTGTCGGCGTGCTCATCGATATAAAAAGTGCACTCTGCGATGAGGATTTTGCTCTCGGCGATGTAATTTAGCTGCGAGAAATCAACGTATTGGGTGTCGCCGAGGTAGGTTACTATCGGTATCTCAAGGGGGGAATCGATTTCGACGCCTTGTTTTTTTAATTCTACAATCTGCGGGCCGGTCAATCCGGCGAACTCAGCTTTGAGCTTTTTTCGTTTTTCGATGACACTATAACCAACCGAGCCCCTGCTGTGCTTTGTGGGAAAGACCCTCGCGATGAGGTTGGGTTTTATTCGGAATTCGTCCCCCGGCTTGACGCCGACAAGATTGGCGGGCAGCTTGTTGCCGTCCAGCCGGGACCAGGCCTCGATAATATCTCTCATCGGCGGCAGCAGGTTTTCGGGCGCCAAAATCGTGCCGGCGAACTGCCCGCAGAAATTGCGATGAGACAGGTAATAGGCGATGCCTGCTGCGTGGTCCATATGGCCGTGGGTCAGCAGGACGTAATTTATGGGTATGATTTGATTCGGGGCCTTGCCGATATCGAAGCAGACATCTAACTGCGGCATTGCGACGACGGTCTCCTCCCCGGCTATCGAATAACCGATTATTTCCAGGTCATCTATCGTAATCCGTGCTAAGTTGTGGCTTGACATAAGGTCCTTCCCGGCTACAGCTCCCGGCCCGGCGCTGGGCTGGGCCAAGACGAGCCAAACAAACCGGTCGGAGTAAATGGTAGAAGGGCGAGACGCTGTTGTCAATTCGTTTCCGCTTGCCTTTGACGCGATTGATTCTTAGGCAGCGCTACTCGTTCAGGTCTCCTTTTAAGGACTCGATGAAGTGGCTTCTTTTCCGTCCTATTTTCGTCTCGGCAGAATTACTGCGCCGAAGGCCAACAATGCCAATGTGGCCGGTTCGGGCACAACCTCGAACGTCATTGAATAAGTGTCTGTGGATATAAAAACATCTGACGTCTCAAATGTCCGCACTGTAAGATCATATAGCCCCGATGGTAATGTTCCGATATTCTCCGAATGTGAATATGGAATTGTCGTGGGCAAAAGGCCCGTGTGAAGGAAGATATCAAGTTGTAGCAAGTTTCCTTGCCTGTCAAAATCAGAGCCATCTATCCAGACAGGACTATTGCTTGCTACCCCATGAGTAATGATTGTGATTACATCATTTATGGTCGGTTCTTCCGGCAAGATATTAACATCTGTGATTATGGCCTCCGCCGAATCCGCCAAGCAGACAAGAGCTATACCCATCAACCCGACTGTAATTATTCCCTTTACTCTCGTTCTCATTTTGTTGCCTCCTTAACTTACTAAGTTCTGATATATCGAACCTTAACTGCCATTATACCACTGTCAAGCCCTCAAAATCAAGAATTTTTTGCCAAAATCGGCCTTCTACACCAGCTTTTAGAGGCCTGCCACGATATATAGTCCACATTCGAGCCGGTTTGTTGCAGTTTTTCTTAAAAAATGTGCAGGGTCCGGGTGCGTTGTATCGGTTGTTTTCGGCGAACAAGTTTGCTATATTGGGCGGTAATTCAAATATGAACAAGGCAATGACAGGCCAGAAGACGTTTTTTCCCAAAGCAGCGTGGTGCGCGACGGTGATTATCTCCAGC
>CAYUIL010000329.1:0-1994 GCA_964444715.1 uncultured Pirellulales bacterium
TATCTTACGCCCCAAACTATCATAAGCAAACTCGACTATCGAGTTCGGCTCATCAGGATGAGCATCTAAGTAACTGTTGTCGCGGTAGTATTTCTTCGCCTTGAGCGACCCAACGTTCCCGCATCCGCATTCAGCCGTAGCATATTCGTAGATTGTTATCTGTCCCTTGAAGTCGGTGGCCTTGATAAGCCGGCCTAACTCATCATATTCCTTGTATTCCGTCGCACCGCCGGGAAGCGTTCTGCTGGTCTGATTGTGCAAATAATCGTAAGTGAATGTTGTTTCCCTGCCAAGCGGGTCATATTGTGAAACCATATTGCCGTAAATGTCATACTCATAAACGTAATTCGGCTCTGTCCACTGGCTCGTGCAGGGGTCAATCACAGCAGGCAGCCACACCCTGCTTAACCAACCCGCTCCAATATACTCAAACGTCTTGCCGATAGCATTTTCGGGATTTGTTTCCGCTGTCTGTTGTGATTCAAACGTCTTCCTCCCGAACCCATCATACTCAATATAACTATATGTTACTGGATTCTGCGTTGTCTCCGGATAGGTTGTCTTTATAACCCGGCCAAGAGCATCGTATTCGAAGTAAATCGTGTTATCACACGCATCGGTCACGTAATCCCTGCGAACGCCTGTATAATGCGTCGTCGTTACCGCCCGTTTGTCTGCATCATCCGGCAAATCAATAACCTGAATCTGTTTACCGGCGTCGTCATACACATATTCCGTCGTGCAATATTCGTTGCCATCCTCGTGCTGCGAATATGCACGATATACTCTTCCCGCCGCATCATATTCCGTCCGAGCATAGGAAAGCTCATTGCCGACCTCCGGCAGAACTCCCGAGGCGGTCCAGCCGATATTCTCTGGTTCGTCGCCTGAACCATCCCATGCGTTGGCCGCACTCGCATCAGGATTAACTTTCTTGCCGATAACGTTGCCGTCAACCACAAGATTAACGAGGTCGATACTGACGTTGGCCCACCTGCGCGTCTCAATCATTCTGCCTAAGGCATCATAAACGTTTTCTATCCCGACGGGCAGATTTGAATCGCACGGGTCATAAGGCCCAACGCTGATTAATACGCGTCCTTCGTCATCGTAGAGCGTCCGCGAAACAGTTAATATCTCATCGTTTGAGTCATAAGTCCTTGTCTCAACGAGATTTCCGGCTTCATCATAATCATATTCCGTCGCCAAGTTCACTTCGTTTATGACCGTATCGACCTTGCCGATGGCGTTATACCACGTTTGAGACAGAACAACTGTTGAGACCGCGACATCGCCGCCAACGTCATTAACGTCTCGTATGGTTCTAATAACTCTACCTGCAGCATCGTATTCCGTGATTGTGTAAACGTTGCAGTAGTTGTTGGCGTTATTGGGGTCAATCCAGTGATACCGGCTCTTGTTCTGGTTGCCGTTTTCGTCATATTGGAAGTAAGTTGTAAGTCCCGCCGCATCTGTAACGCTGCACGGCTCAGTAATCGAGCCGCTCGCCGGGTCATAGTCGTAAGTGGTAACGATATTCGGCTCTATTCCGCACGGGTCAACCTGGTGGACTTCCGTCAAACGATTCTGAACATCGTAAACCTGCTTAGTATGGCTCATCAGGTTATTATTCGGGTCATAAACTTTAGTCGAAGTAAGCAACCCATTTTCGTATGTGTTATGTGTGTGAGAGACCGGAATGAGATTCGAATCATCTGTGTAATACTGACTTATGTCGGTAACGTTGCCCAAGCCGTCGTAATTGGAATCCGTAACGTTGCCGACTGGGTCGGTAATGCTGGTGGTCCTGCCGTGAGCGTCGTAGGCGTACTGGGTAACATTTCCTAACTGGTCTGTAACGCTTGTTGGCCTGTCAGGATTTACAGGGTCGTCGTAAGAATACGTGGTTTCGTTGCCGTCGGCGTAAATAGTCGAAATGACGTTACCTCTGGTATTGTAGGTGTAAATAGTAACGTTTCCGCTTCGGTCCGTAA
>CAYUIL010000330.1:0-1983 GCA_964444715.1 uncultured Pirellulales bacterium
TGAATTACTAAAGAAATACTGGAAGCCTGTTTATTGCTTTCTCCGCCGACAAGGTTACGGCAACGAGCCGGCCAAAGACCTGACGCAGGGATTTTTCGAGGAGGTAGTATTAAGCAAAGAGCTTATCCGGCGGGCCGACCAATCCCGCGGACGATTCAGGACATTTTTGCTGGCCGCCCTGGAACAATACCTTGCACGAGTACATCGCAAGCAAACTGCCCGGAAGCGTATACCTAAGGATAAAATATTCCAGTTGGAGCAAATCGACCAGGCCGAGCTTGCGGAACCTTTGAGTCAGTTCTCCGCCGAACAGTCGTTTAATTATGCCTGGACAACGGAATTATTGGATAATCTGTTGGTGGAAGTTGAAGAAAGATGTCGTAGTCAGGGTAAAAGTCTTCACTGGCAGGTCTTTTATGACAGAGTGCTGCAGCCGATCATTGAAAATAAGCGTGCTCCTTCATTAACGGAAATTTGCCACAAGTACAATGTCGAAGACCAGAGAAAAGCCTCGAATATGATTATTACCGTGAATCGTCGTTTCCATTCTGCCCTTAAGCGCCATTTACGCCGGTCTGTAACTCGTGACGGCGAGGTTGAGGAGGAATTACGGGAATTATTGCAGATACTTTCCAATAAAGGCGCAGTATAGCGGATAATCGGCATTATATAAATGTGGTGCTGAAACGATGAAAGAGAAATCGACATACGGCTTAAAACCCGAACAATTAGAACGCCTGTTGTCTATAGGCTCCGAAGAGAAAAAAACCGATGCGCTGCAATCTCAAGGTTCCACACAGCCGCAGATTGAAGGCTACGAGATTCTCGGTAAATTAGGCGAGGCGGGGCAAGGCCAGATATGGCGCGCACTGCAGCTAAGCACCAACAGGCAGGTCGCTTTGAAAGTTCCAATAGCCGGATTAATCAGCTCGGACAAGGCACTTGCCCGCTTCGAGCGCGAAGTGGAACTGGCTGCTTCGTTGAAACATCCCAATATCACCCAGATTCACGATAGCGGAATTCAACACGGCATATATTACTATGCCATGGACTTAATCGAAGGGATGCAACTGGATGAATACGTAAAGCAGCATAATTTGACCATTCGGCAAGTCCTGGAGCTGATGCGGACAATTTGCCTGGCCGTTCAGCATGCCCACCAGAACGGCGTAATCCATCGCGACCTGAAACCATCCAATATTATCGTGACCGAAGACGGCCGGCCGTACATTGTGGATTTTGGATTGGCTAAGAACCTTCTTAAAGATGATTTATTCGTTTCAATAGACGGCGAGGCGGCCGGCACACCCGCATACATGTCACCCGAACAGGCAGCAGGACATATCGATAAGCTGGACACGCGAACGGACGTTTACAGTATCGGTGTGATTTTATTTACGCTGTTGACGGGCGAGTCTCCACACGATTTGTCGGGCTCTCGCATAGAGGTCATGCGCAGGATTGCACAAGAGCAGGTTAGACGACCTCGTAAAATCTCTCCGCAGATAGATAAGGACCTGGAATTTCTGTTGCTAAAAGCTCTCGATAACGAACCTGACAGACGGTATATGACCGCCGGAGAGATGGCACGGGACATCGAGAACTATTTACAGGGGGCTCCACTAATCGCCGGCCCACCGGGAACACTCTATCGATTAAAGAAATTCGTGCGTCGGCACAAAGCCCTTGTTGGCGGGGTCGCCGCCGTTCTGATTGTATCCGTCATCGGGACCGTCGTATCCGTGATTTTTGCGTTGGACAAGGCCAAAGCCCTTGAACAGCAGGCCAGAGCCCTTGCCCGAAATAAAGCGATAGCAATTTTTTTGAATGATGACATCCTCGTACCGTTTGCCGGTGAAAACTTCAAGCCTGCAAACATCCGCGAGGTATTCGACGCCGCGGCAGAAAAGCTTGGAACCCAGTTTAAAGATTACCCACTCCTTGAAGCAGATATGCGGTTTAAGTTCGGCAGCATATATACGT
>CAYUIL010000331.1:0-1963 GCA_964444715.1 uncultured Pirellulales bacterium
AGTTTTCCGATGTCAATCTAAAAAATTCACAAGAGCGAGGCCAAGCATGCGAAGAGGATACCGAACACGATTAGCCGTTTTCGACTTGTCTGTCCGGAGGAAGAGGTTAGGATAGTAATTTCGCAGACCTAACGCCGGCGGCAGCAACCACGCCCGAGGCGGGGCAAGCCCCGCCCCACGACCCATATCCATTTTTTTCGAGAAAAACTGTAACAAACTGCCCCGAATGAGGACTATGTATCGTAGCTGGGCCTGATTTAGTTGATTTTTAGGCCTGATTGTGGTATAATTGTTATCTGTTAAGGAGAAGAATTATGAGAAGGGTAATCTCAGCAATCGGGCTTGCGGTGCTGGTGCTGGCGGTGGGGGCTTGGGCCGATGTTATTGAACTGCCTCTGGATTGCGCGGGGACTTATGACATCAATACGCCGGCCTGGAATTACAATTTCGACCTCGGGGTTACGTTTAGCGAAATATCGAACGTATATATCGACTGGTCTGGCGAAGCCGTCGCCAATCTGATAGTGGACTCTTTAGGGAGTTCCCCAAGGCCGATGGGTGCCACGATAATGGCTTATGTTGACCTTGGTTCTTACCCACAACATGCATATGCGATCGTTGGGGGGGGGGTATGTCTACATATCCAGACCCGGAGCCGTTCGACGAGCGAAGCGAATTTTAGCTCTATAATAGTACATGGGCAGAGATTCTTGACGGTCAGGGAAATATTAAAATCGATTACTATTTGCCAATCATGCCAGCCACAGTAGGCATCATCGAGTACGGTTGGGTTGTGCTCAATGATGCAACTTTAGTGGTAGAAGGAACTGTCATCCCCGAGCCGGCTTCACTGTTATTGTTCGGAACAGGTCTGATAGTTATATTGGCCCGCGACAAGCAAATCGTCGCATCAGTTGACGCGACGACTGCATCCTCGATTCCTTAAAAGAGCGACTGAACGAGTAGCACCACATTATGAGCCAATCTCACTAAAATCACCAGAGCCGGGATTCTCACCGGCCCTTATTCTTGAGCAGGTTTGTTTTTCCTTCATTCGCGTCGGCCTTGCCGTTAAAATAGTACTTCTGTTACTGGAAGTTTTTCCAAGTGAATTGTATGGAAAGGAAGACATAGTATGAGAAGCGACACAATAAAAAAAGGGTTCCAGCGGGCGCCGCACCGGGCGCTGCTGCACGCCTGCGGCGTAAGCGACGCCGACATCGAAAAACCCTTCATCGGCGTTGCCAACAGTTTCTGCGAGATAGTCCCCGGCCACGTCCACTTAAACAGGGTGGCACAGATTGTCAAGCAGGCCGTCCGCGAGGCGGGCGGCGTCCCGTTTGAGTTCAACACCATTGCCGTCTGTGACGGCATTGCGATGGGCCATACCGGTATGAAATACTCGCTTGCATCGCGGGAGATAATCGCCGACTCGGTTGAGACAATGGTTAATGCGCACTGCTTCGACGGGCTTATCTGCATTCCGAACTGCGACAAAATTATACCCGGTATGCTGATGGCTTCCGTTCGGCTGAATATCCCCACGATTTTCGTCTCGGGCGGGCCTATGGCGGCGGGCAAAACAAAAAATGGCAGAACGGTTGACCTCATCAGCATCTTCGAAGGCGTTGCGAAATTTAACGCCCGGCAAATCACCGAAGAGCAGTTGAAAGAGCTTGAAGCCGTCGGCTGCCCCGGCTGCGGAAGCTGCTCCGGGATGTTCACCGCCAATTCGATGAACTGCCTGTGCGAGGCTATCGGCATTGCCCTGCCGGGCAACGGCACAATCTTGGCCGTCAATCCGAAACGCGAAGAACTTTACAAACGGGCCGGCAGACAAATCATCTCGTTGATTGAGAAGAATATCAAACCTTTGGACATAATCAGCGTCAAATCGATGGATAACGCCCTGGCCCTGGATATGGCTATGGGCGGCTCAACGAACACCGTCCTGCACACATTG
>CAYUIL010000332.1:0-1953 GCA_964444715.1 uncultured Pirellulales bacterium
AAACGGGAATCCTCAACGCCGCCGGCTGTTTCGACACTCCGAAAATTGTCTTTTTAAGTCATTCGAGCGAGGAGAACCTTACGAAATACTGGCGGAATGTAACGGCGCTTCATCCCATCGACTGCCGCTGTCATCCCTGCCACAAGTTAATTTATAAAGATGATTGCCCGCCTGGGAAAATTGCGGGAAGACCTAAATGTATGGAAAATATCAGACCCGAAGCGACATTCGCCGCGTTTGAACTTTACTTTAAGAAATGGAAAAAGGAGCAGGAAAATGTCAAACAAACCAGTTAGTTTAGGGGACGAGCTGCACATTGGCGACAAGGTTTTTTTTATCCGCGACAAGAAGGCGTATTACGCCGGCGGTAAAGAGGTCGAAAAGGACAAGGCGTTTGTGTGTCAGCACTGCACGGCCTCGCCGCCTTTCGTGGCACTCAACGCGAAGGATTTTGCCGAACACATCGTCGATAAGCACCCCGACAAGGCGAAGGCGCAGGTAGCAGAAGCGGATAAGACGGAGAAGAAATCCAAAAAACGAGGTTAAAAAATGTCAACAGCACTTTCGACGATAATAACGCAGGCAAGAACGAACTGGCCGAGCGACTTTCATTCGTCCGAGCTGACGGACGCCGTTCTTTTGCGCTACGCCAACGACATACAAAGGGAGATATGCCGCTCATATAATTTCGACTGGATGAAACAAACAGTAAGGCGCAATACTGCCGATGAGACGCAGACCTACTCTTTGCCTGTCGCGGGGGATAGCAGTTGGACGGAGCAGTTATCAGGCGCAACAGTTTTGCGGTTTAAGCGCGATATTGACCTGTGGCTTATCAATTCCCAGAATTACCGGGTCCCGCTTACTAAAGTCCACAAGTCAATCCTCGAAGACAAACTGTATCTTGCCAAAGTTACAGGCAAGGGAATCCCCGCCTATTTCACAATCGAGCAGGGAAGAATCTGGCTTTACAAGAAGCCCGACCATAGCTTGAACAACTCAACGGCTTGGTCGATGAACCTTGAATTTTTCGGTTATCTGGCCGACCTCATCGCAGGCGGCAACAACGTGATTACGAACGAACACCCGCTCATTCTTGAATACGGAATTACGGCCAGAGGTTACGCCTTTGCGAAGGACTGGGAGGCCGTCGATAAATGGATGGCTAAAGCGAAGGAAATCTTCGGGCAGATGGTCAATGAGGATTTGGAACTTCAACTGACGGGACAGGAAGAAGGTATGCACCCCAGCGATGCCGACTCAATCGGTGGCAGAGAGGCAGGCATTGGATTTTTACAAGATACCTCGTGGTATAACAGCTAAAGGAGTATGGTTATGAAAAACAAAATAATGTGGTTTTTGCTCGGTCTAAACATTTGTCTTTTT
Organism: uncultured Pirellulales bacterium; assembly: GCA_964444715.1. Lineage (GTDB taxonomy): Bacteria > Planctomycetota > Phycisphaerae > Sedimentisphaerales > Anaerobacaceae > Fen-1362. The sequence goes on from CAYUIL010000332.1 coordinate 1,387, forward strand.
ATGGGGGCTTATAGCCGGACGTGGAACGAATCACAGCCGACAGACAGCACTGTCGCCAATCAAATTGACGATTACCACCGCTATTTGCGCGTCGATGTATCGGACCGGCTCAAAAATATGTTCGGCGGTTTTTCGTCATCGGATGCAAACGAGGGATGCTATTACATAGATTACATTCAGCTTGCCTCCGCACCGAACACGCCGGCAACAGACAGGATAAAGCTTTATTCGCTCGATGATGGGACGAATTGCGGCCTGTTCGGAATAAACGAAGACGGCTATACAAAGCAGATTCTAAAAAAAGTCGGCTCGGACTTACAACTCAATCTTGAGGCGACGGACGCCAATAATGACCTTTGGGATAACACTAAAATCCGCCTTGTAAACGACGGCTATCTTGTCGGCCTTAACGCCGCAGGGACTGCGGAAGTCAATCTAATCAAAGTAGATTCCAACGATGTTCCTGTTCTCGAAGATGGAGTCCAGATGGAATCCGACGCCGCCCCCACGATGACTAAAGGGGTTGCCAACAAGAAATACGTCGATGACCAGATACTAACAAGGGCT
>CAYUIL010000333.1:0-1950 GCA_964444715.1 uncultured Pirellulales bacterium
ATTTCCCCCGGCAAATGCTGCATAAAATCGAAGATGCCCGTCTCCTGCCACTGATGTTCGCCGAAGGTCTCGTAGTCCATAAAGAGGTTCACGCTGAAGCCGTTGCCGTTGACCTTGTTTATCCAGTGGGCGAATTTGTCGGCGGTCAGCGGCCACTCTCGCCAGTCCCGGTTCGAGAACCTAAAGGCGATGTCGTCGCTGAGCGAATAATTCTTTAACAGCAGTTTAAGTTGATTGCACCCTTTGGGGCTGTAAACAAAATTCGGGCTTCGGTAGCCGAGGATGTGGTCGGCCCCCTCGCTCATAACGGCATCGAAACAGCCCATCGACTCGATGAGGCCAGCCAGGTCGTTGTTGTAAATAAGCTCGGTGTTCCTGAATATGCGTGGCGTCTGGCCGAAAAGCTGCTGCATCGTTGACACGTGTTTGTTGACCTGCTCTACGAACTCGTTGCGCGAATAGAGAAAGCTCAAGCTGTGGTAATACGTCTCAGCCAAAAACTCCACACAGCCGGTTCGGGCCAGGGCATCGAAGGTACTGATGACTTCCGGTGCGTATGTGGAAAGCTGTTCTAAGAGGACGCCCGTAATGCTGTATGCGACTTTGAACCTGCCGTCGAATCTGCGTATCAAATCGAGGATGAGCCGGTTGGTCGGGAGGTAACACTTGTTGGCGACCTTCCTGCATATCTCGGCGTTCTTGTGGTCGTCAAAATAATGTGTGTTGTTGTCAAAGACGGTATAGTGTCTTAGCCGTATCGGCTGATGAACCTGAAAGTAAAAACAAACTGAAGCCATTCCTTGGTTCCTGCTGAAAGTGTTGTCATTCCCGCGAAATTTATCCGCCGTAGGCGGAGCGGGAATCCAGTTCCCTGCCTACCTCGCCCCGACGAGCGCCTCCTCGTAGATTTTTGCGCATCTTTGGGCGGAGTCCTTCCATTGCAGCTTCCGCACCTCGTAGTTGCCGTGACTTCGCAGCGTGATGCCGAGCGGCGGATACTTGAGAACGGCAACGATTTTGTTGGCGATTTCGTCAACGTCCCAGAAATCAACTTTAAGAGCGTGTTTGAGGACTTCGGAGACGCCGCTTTGCTTGCTGATAATTACGGGGACATCGTTGTCCAGCGCCTCTAAGGGGGCGATTCCAAACGGCTCCGACACCGACGGCATCACGTAAAGGTCCGCCATTTTGTAGATTTTCTGCACGTCCTCGCCGCGCAGAAACCCCGTAAACAAAACCTTGCTGCCGATGCCTAACTCGGCGGCCATCTCCACGGCGCGATGCATAAGGTCGCCTGAGCCGACCATTACAAATTTGACGTTGTCCATTCTTTCGAGGACCTTTTTGGCGGCTCTGAGGAAATAGTCCGGCCCTTTTTGCATTGTGATTCGGCCTAAGAACAGAACGACCTTCTCGTCCCTTTTTATGGTGGTATCGCCGACGGGCCAGTTGGAGCCGCCGTTTCTTTCGACGCCGTTATAGACAACCTCGACCTTCTCCCCGCTGACGCCGTATCGGCTGATGATGATGTTGCGTGTCAGGTAGCTTACGGCAATAACCTTGTCGGCGGCGTGTATACCCATCCTTTCGATGTCGTATATCATCTGGTTGACGTGCTCGCCGCTGCGGTCAAACTCCGTCGAGTGCACGTGAATCACTAAGGGCTTGCCGCTCGCCCTCGCTACCGCCGCACCCGCAGGATACGTCATCCAGTCGTGCGCGTGGATAACGTCGAATTGCTCCTCGCCGGCCAGCCGAACCGCAAGCTCCGCGTACCGCTGGACCTCCGTGTACATATCGCCGCTGTAATCGAGCGTGCCAAGAAATTGCCCCGTCCGGCCGTGCGCTGCACGTATCCGCGACAACGACTCCTCTATTTTCTGCTGATAAGCATCGGACGTCAAATACGGCTGCAACGGAGACGTTATGGTCCGAAAGGCCACATTCTTT
>CAYUIL010000334.1:0-1948 GCA_964444715.1 uncultured Pirellulales bacterium
TGGCCCGTAAAATTGAGAGTCGGCTGCAGCTTTATCAGGCAGGCCAGCCGTATCGCCAGAAATAGAATGATGATGAGATTTAATCAGAAACACATTTTACTTCTCATAAGCGTAGTGCTTGCAGCGACAACTTTCGTCGCATACGAGCCGGTGCGACACAACGGGTTTGTCAGCTATGACGACGCCAGATACATAACAAAAAATCCTAACGTGAACAGCGGAATAACGCGTGACTCGGTCATCTGGGCGTTCACGAAGTCCCACTCGGCGAACTGGCACCCCCTTACCTGGATTAGCCATATGCTGGACTGTGAGTTTTTCGGGCTGAACCCGTTCCGGCATCACTTAGTCAGTTTACTGTTTCATATTGCCAATACGCTGCTGCTTTTTGGGATTCTAACGAATATAACGGGTTCGACCTGGGCGAGCGCATTCGTGGCCGCGGTCTTCGCTTTGCACCCGCTCCAGGTGGAATCGGTTGCGTGGGCGGCTGAACGAAAGACGGTATTAAGCGGTCTTTTCTGGTTTCTGACAATAGGTGCTTATATCCGATACACGAAACGACCGAGCATCGGACGATATATTTTGCTTTTTCTGGTATACGCCTTAAGCATTATGACCAAGCCGGTTGTAGTAACCCTTCCACTGGTCCTTCTTCTGTTGGATTACTGGCCTCTCGAACGGCTTAACTGGGGGAGTCCCCCCGCCGGGAAAAGCGTGCCAGTGGGTCGGTTAGTGATAGAGAAAATCCCTCTGCTGGTACTGTCGGTGATTCTGTGCGTGACGACCTTCATTGCCCAACAGAGCGGAAGGACGGTCATCCCACTGGAAACAATACCGTTAGATTACCGAATCGCAAACATGTTCGTCTCCTATATAAGGTATATTGGTAAAATGATATGGCCGAGCGGACTGGCGGTGATATATCCGCACCCCCGCGCAAACCTTTCAAATGCCGTAGTGGTGGTCTGCGCATTGCTGTTTGTCCTGATATCGGTCTTCGGCATTTACATCGGCCGCCGTAAAAGGTACGTGACGGTGGGCTGGCTATGGTATGTCGGAACGCTTATACCAATGATAGGCCTGGTTCAGGTCGGTCCGCAGGCGATGGCCGGCCGATATATGTATATATCGATGCTGGGCCTGCTTATCGTTGCCGCCTGGGCAATCAAAGACCTCATTGCGAACCGACCCCGCTGGAAAGTTATCACGGCGGTATTAACCGCGGTCGTGCTATCGACCGCGGTAGTACTCACCCGCATGCAGGTGAGACACTGGCAGAACAGCATCACACTGTTTGAGTATACCCTGAAGGTTACCGAAAACAACGAGGTCGCGGAAGACAATTACGGATATGCTTTGTCTATAGAGGGCCGTCTCAGCGAGGCCGCGATGCATCTGACCAAAGCGGTCCGGATAAATCCGGCATATTCCCAAGCCCGTAAAAACCTGGGCGTGGTTTTCTTAAGACAGGGAAAGTACAACGAAGGCATTGCGTGCTTTAATGAGCTTATAAGGCGCAAGCAGGATTCCGCGGAAGTATACTACCTTCTGGCCGTGGCATCGGGCATGCAAAAGAAATACGATGACGCCATAAAATATCTTGCCACAGCTCTAAAGCTGGACCCTAAATATCCGGATGCCCACAACAAAATGGGGTCTGCACTGCTGGCAGTGGGGAGGACGGATGAGGCCATTGCGTACCTTAACGAAGCCCTGCGAGTAAGCCCTGACCAGGCGGAGGTGTACGTAAATCTCGGCAAAGCTTATAAACAAATAGGCAAGTACGAGCCGGCAACCCGGAATTGGACCAGGGCGGTAGAGCTAAAACCCGACAGCGCCGAGGTTCTCAATAACCTGGCGTGGCTGCTGGCCACCGTAGATGACGCCTCCGTTCAGGATGCTAACAAAGCAATCGAGTTCGCCCAACGCGCTTGTGAACTAACGG
>CAYUIL010000335.1:0-1943 GCA_964444715.1 uncultured Pirellulales bacterium
GAGCCTACTGAACAAGATATTCAAGGGGGCACCAATCCCACAGAACGCAATCTTGAAAATGATGCAAAGTCTGAAGAAGATTCCTTTTTGGTACTTTGAAAAATATAAGTTAGGAAAGTTGTCAATATATGAGTATGAATCCTGAGGCGCCTTTTGGTGCCTTTTTTCATGTAGAGCTCTTTGAAAAGTTGACCTGCGAGCCGGGTATTACGACCCACTAAATGATGTATTTATTTTGATTTTTCTCAATTAAAAAAGTTGGCTGTCCCATTTATTTCTTGGGACAAAGAGGCGTGAAACTGGCTTGCTTAAGCACTTTCAATACGGGAAGTGATGGTGAGACGATTACAAATTTCCCTGCCTTTTTCAGGGGCTGGGAAGGGCCGCTTGCCAGCTCTCTGCCTTGTCCCAGGTGGCTGGATGTGCATACGGATTACGGATTACCAATGAATCGCCATAGCCATCGGTAGAAGGATACCAGCTATCATCGTACTCAAACCGCATTATTGCCGCCTCGTACGGCCAAGGCAGTTGCAGTATAATATTCTCTCCGCCGTTGCTTAAGTCGCCTGTGTACTCGCCGGCGACATTGATTCCCGTGCCGTAGCGTGATTCGAAGGAAGGCAAATTACTAACAACCACAGCGGTATCGCCGGAACCAAGCGGCGGCATCGCCGGGAAAGTGAACTCAATGCCATCAATAAATCGCACGCCATTTACGTCCAGCGGGACATCACCGACGTTCTGGAGCTTGATGAAGTCAAAGTTGCTACCGTTGGGGTCGTGATACATTAGCTCGGTAATCCTCAAACCATCCAGCAGCTCCAGAACTTCAGGGTGAGCAAATGTATCATTTACCTCCGTGACGGTGGCGACCAATTCCGCTGTAATCAGGAAATCACTACTGGTAAGGTTGGCGTTCAGCCCGTGAATGGCCAGAATATTGTCGCCTGCCTGCAGGGTATTGATATATGCGGATATATCAAAAGGCGTGGGGGTCGTGCCAGCGTCATGACTGCCGGTGGCCGCTGAATTCCACAGGAGTGTGGTTGGGGCAAGGGCACGGTGGACCTCTGTCCCGTTTATGTACGCAACAAATCCGTCGTCATACAGCATATTCAGCGTCATAGATGTGATGCCGCCTAAATCATCGGCACTGACGGTGAACGGGATGCGGATATAACAGGTGGTATTTTTGCCTGAGCCGTACATATTCGGTTCGACATTTAAGCTGATGTATGGCAGGTAGTTTCCGCCGCTGCCGGTGTTCCTGTCGTAGCCGATTCCGCCGGGGCTGCCGGTTACGTATGTCCAACCCGAGTCGTCAAAGGCTCCGCCGCCTCTCCAGTTGTCGCTGATAGCGCCGGTTGGAACCCGCACACGCTTGGCAGCGCTGTCCGCTGCAAGGGTCTTATTGATTATTGTGGTTGTAATCGCAGGATTGGCAACATACGGCGTGGGCAACGCAAAGAACTCGAAACTATCTGCACCATCAGGAGAACGACCCTGCGAGACATCGGTTGTCTGCGGGCCGTAGATTACTTTATCTATTTCATTAAGTTCGGCATCAAACAGGCCAATCATCCCTTTATCGGCGGAAAGTTTGAAATCCAGATGGCCTGGTGCGTTGACGTCATCGGCGACAAAGACCGCATAACCATTAGGGGGTATGAAACCAAGCGGGCCTAACTTTTGTTTAGCCGGCTGCGTAACAGGATTGTCGGTCAGGTAAAGCTCGCTCAAATCCACCGGCAGGTCCTGCGGATTATAAAGCTCAATAAAGTCATCCGTGAACAGGACCTCTTCGTTGGTGAGCCACTCGTTGATTTTTATCTTTGCCGGGTCGCTGAGCGGCTGGGCAATGTTGAGCTGACCAAAAGTGGGCTTATTTAGCTTCCACTGCCCGCCATAGCCGATTCGGCCGATAGAGAAGTCGTTTATTT
>CAYUIL010000336.1:0-1931 GCA_964444715.1 uncultured Pirellulales bacterium
CCTTTTCAGAACAGCCTTTTTTGGGTGGATTACCGGCTGCAAAAAACGCTTTGGGATGACACAGGCGAGGGAGTTTGCACACATTTTTTATACAGACAAAATTTCGCAGGATTACTCGTGCGTTCATCTTGTTGATTATTACCTTCGTATTGTTGCCGCCGCGGGTGCAGGCAAGACAGACGTTCAATTCACGTTGCCGAGGAACCCTGAGGCAGCAGAGGCGGTGAAGAAGCTGCTGGCGGACCAGGGGGTGCATCCGGGAAACTACGCGGTGCTGGTTCCCGGTGCGGCGAGGGAGAATAAGCGTTGGCCGGTAGAGAGATTTGCAAAGTTAGCTGAGAAAATCGTGTTGCAGTTTGGCTGGTCGATGACGGCGACGGGGTCGGCGGCGGAGAGGGGGTATATCGAGGCATTGCAGAATATCGCCGGGGTCGGCGTCGTGAATCTTGCGGGGCGGACATCGATTGCAGAGCTTATCGCGATATTGAAAGGGGCAGCGGTTGTGGTGAGCAACGACACGGGGCCCGGGCATATTGCAGCGGCGATGGGAGTGCCGATAGTGATGATATTCGGGCCGACGAACCCGAAGAGGGTATGCCCCTACGGAAGGTCGGAATGTGTTGTGGCGATTGAGCCGGACAAGAGGGGGCACAAGGCCGACAGCTACGACCCCAGACACGACATTCGTAACATAACTGTCGAAAGCGTGTTTGAAAGGGTTTGTGAGCAAATAAAGAATCGCCGGGCCAGCTAGCGTCCCATCTGCTTTAGCGTTTCGGCGCAGCGCTGGCAGACATCGGGGTGTTGTAGGTCGGCGCCGACGGAGTGCCACCAGTTCCAACAACGCTGGCATTTTTTGTGTGGGCTTTTTTCGGCGACGACCTCTGTTTGCCCTTCTCTTTTTTCGAGTTTGACCTCGCTAACGATGCAAAGGGCGGCGAAGTTTTTGAGCGTGAATTGTTCGAGGGCGGCCGATTCTTCTCCAGAACAGCGGATTGTAACAGACGATTCCTGATTGCTGCCGATAATTTTGTCTTTGCGAAGCGGTTCGAGGGCAAGAAGGACGGCATTACGCAGGGACATAAGTTTTTGCCATTTGGGGTCTTCGATTAGCGGCTCAGCCTTAGGGAGGGCGGCCAAGTGAACGCTTTCGACGTTTTGGGACTTGTGCTGAATGGCTGACCAGGTTTCTTCGGCGGTGTGGACGAGGATTGGGGCGAGCAACAGCGTGAGGGAATCGAGGATTTTATAGAGGACGGTCTGGCAGCTTCGGCGGGATGGGCTATCGGCGGGGTCGCAATACAGGCGGTCTTTGAGCAGGTCCATATAAATGCTGCTCATTTCAACGCTGCAGAAGTTGTAGAGCAGGGCGAAGACGCGGTGATAGGCAAAGTCCTCGTATTCTTTGGTAACTTCGGCAATCAGCTTTTGCAGTTGCTGCATCGCCCACTTGTCGATTTCGAACATCTGGTCATAGGGGACACTGTTTTTTGTAGGGTCGAAGTCGTAGATATTGCCGAGGAGATAACGGATGGTGTTTCTGATTTTTCGGTATGCGTCCTGGGTTTTGCCGATAAGCTCGTCGTTGCAGCGCATATCATCCTGATAGTTGACGCTGGCGACCCAGAGGCGAAGGACGTCGGCGCCGTATTTGGCGACCTCCTCCTGGGCATTGGTATAGTTGCCGAGTGATTTGGATTGCTTCATTCCTTTTTCATCGACGGTGAAGCCGTGAGTGAGGACGGCTTTGAATGGGGATTTGCCTATTACGCCGAGGGCGAGCAGAAGCGACAATTGGAACCAGCCGCGATGCTGGTCGCTGCCTTCGGAGTATAGGTCAACGGGGACGGGCCAGCCGGCCTTTGCGGCGACGCTATACCAACTGCAACCGGCTTCGAACCAGACGTCGAAGATATTCTCTTCTTTTTTCA
>CAYUIL010000337.1:0-1925 GCA_964444715.1 uncultured Pirellulales bacterium
AAAACCAGCGCCGAGCGAAGCTCTGTCTCGATTTTTGGGATGAGTGTTGTAACGACGCCGACGTTGCCGAGCCAGCAGTCGTCGGCCTGGTCTATCGTCTCCATAAATTTTATGTCGTCCCGGTGTGACCACGCATCGAGTTCCGAGTGAAAGAAACGCTGCGCCATACATTTTGTGCCTAACAGGACCACGAGCTCTTTATAGTCGGCTCGATTATCAAGGATGTAATTGACAAAAGAGCGCTGCGGGACCAGCCCGATTCCGCCGGACACAAATATGACGTTTCTGCCCTTTGCTTCCTCGACGGGGTATGTGCCTTTGCCGTATGGGCCGCGTATTCCGATTTTGTCGCCTATCCTGAGCCGGTGGATTGCATTGGTAACGTTGCCGATTCGGCGGACGACAAGCTCAAAGTAGCCCTTCTGAGTCGGCGATGAAGAAATTGTAATCGGCGCCTCTCCGATGCCTGCAATGGAGACCTCGACGAACTGTCCGGGGATAAAATCGAACGGCTCGTCGTCTTCGAGCGCAAGCCGCAGGTACATCTCGGTGGGATTCATCAGCCGCTTTTTCTCAAGCGTCGCCAGCCGCGGCAGATAGATGTCTTTTTCAACAGCACACCGCTCACACATTACTTGGCTCCTTATACGTAAAACTGGTTTACACCACTGAAATCATTTGACTCCGAGGTCTTCAATGAGCCGGTTATATACATTGATTGGATTTGCGATATCCGGCAGACACGCGCCTACGCATCGTCCGCATCCGACACAGGCCGGTATTTCGCTGCCTAACCTTTCCGGCACATATTTGCCTTTTCGATAAAGGCGGTGCCTGAAACGGTCGGCGCGTTTCTTCCTGAACTCGTGCTCGCCGGCCACCTTTGTAAAACCGTCGAGCAGGCAGCCGTCCCAGCATCTGGTCCTTTTGCCCTCAATCAGTCCCCAGCTCACGTCATCCTGCACGTTGAAGCAATAACAGGTTGGGCAAACCTGGTTGCAGGAGCCGCAGCTAAAACAGGTTCGGGCTTTTTCTTCCCATACGGGGTGGTTGTATGCCCCGTCGAGGAGCTTGGGCAGATAAGAATAGTCACATTTCAGCTCGTGATTATTGAGCCGCTTCTCGTTTTCGGCCCAGACGTTCTGTCTTTTCTCCAGGTCCTTTGGGGTGGCATCGACTGCGCCGTTGGCCTTTGCCAGGAGTTTATCGCCTTTTTCGGAGCCGATTTCCATCAGGAATGCGTCGCCGATATCGGTAAGCAGCACGTCGAAACCCTCTTTTACCGTTGCTGTCCCCATCGATGCCGCGAAGACGTTTTTCGACGGCGTAACAACGTCGCAGGCAACTATCGTGGCGTTGTGCCGCCTCTTCATATAGTGGCTGTCGAAATTGTCCTGGCTGAAAATCTGGTCCATCTGGTTTAACGCCACCATATCATAAGGGTGAATGCCCATCAGGATAAATTCGGTGTCGTCGAAGACCGACTGGTAACCATTCCCTGCTTCGTAGGTCAGAAGTGTTTCCACAGGCGGCAGGAAGAACATTCTGTTGGGCGGCCGAAGAGTTACATCGTAATCCAGACGAAGCTGGTCGGCCGATTCGAGCTGGTCGAAATCGAAACGGTCGCCTTTTGCGCACACGCCGAAGACCATTTGCTGCTTTATGATAGCATCCACAAACCGTTTGAAATCACCTCTGCTGATTTTCTTTATGCTCATCTTCTGCCTCGGTAAAAATATCCCTGAATTTCCCCTGCCTGAACCCGCACAGTGTCTTGAGTGGTATTTCAGCTTGAATATAATACGACAGGCGGGCGGGTTCTGCCACGATATCCATCGTTATCGCCTTTACTTTCTTCGGCAATGATGCCAATGGGCAGGGCCGGAGTTGAACCGGCGACACGCGGATTTTCAGTCCGCTGCTCT
>CAYUIL010000338.1:0-1342 GCA_964444715.1 uncultured Pirellulales bacterium
TTAAAATTGCCAATTTTGTGCTTGCATTTGTGCTGCTATTGGTCTAAAATTAGGATTGTTAATGTTGGGGGGATGGAGAAGGACTATGCGACACATCTTATTGGCCGTTGTGGCTCTGGTAGCTGTTGGGACCTGCCAAGCGAGGATTATTACGGTCGATGACAACAGTCCCGCGGATTTCACAACTATTCAGGCAGCTATAAACGACGCTAATGACGGGGATACCGTCATCGTCCAGCCGGGGACGTACACGGGGAACGGCAACCGCGATATCGATTTTTTAGGTAAGGCCATAACCGTCCAAAGCACCGACCCTAACGACCCCTGTGTTATCGCCGGAACAATCATCGATTGTCAGGCAGACGTAAACAACCGCCATCGCGGGTTCAAGTTCGCAACCGGAGAAGATATAAATTCAATTCTGAGCGGAATTACGATCATTGACGGCAATGCCCCCGATGAAAATGTCCTTGGTGAAATCCAAAATAATGGTGGGGCAGTTTTTTGCCTCGGAAGCAGCCCAACCGTGCACCGCTGCACGATGCTTAGTAACTCCGCCGTGAGAGGCGGGGCAATGTTCTTCTGCCTCAGCAATGCCATCGTTCAAGAATGTAACTTCTCTGGCAACACCGCAGAATATCATGGCGGTGCGATATACTGCAGGCAAAGCCAAACCCTTGTTGGTAATTCCGCTTTCCAATCCAACTCAGCGATATATTATGGGGGGGCGATTTATGACTTCAATGGCCAGGGCGAGATTATAGAGTGCAATATAATCTCGAATCACGGAGGATATGGTGCAGGCATTGCCGCAAACCAGGGTGAAACAGAAATTGTTGACTGCATAGTTTTAGATAACGTGGGTGATAGAGGAGGTAGTATCTGCTGCGGGAGCGTATCAGGGGCACAGACCAACAGCCCATTGGTCCACGGATGTCTTATCAGCGGCAACATCGCATCAACAAGAGGCGGGGGTATCAATGTCGGAAATAATGCCATAATCAAAGATTGTGTCATTTCCTGCAATCATAGTGTCAATGGGGGTGGAGTTGGGTTTCTTTATGACACAAGCCCAATAATGACTAATTCGGTGATTGTTGGCAACACAAGATGGGGCAACGGTGGCGGTGGTGGCGTCTCTATCCAACACGGGTCAAGGGCAAGCGTTGTTAATTGTTCAATCATTGGAAACGAAACAGGTGACATGGGAGGCGGAATTGATGTCTATATCAGTGCCCCGCTGGTCGAAAATTGCATCATTTGGAATAACTTAGCTGATTGGGGTGGCATTGGCGTTAACGGTCCCGGCAATCAAATAGCCGTTTGTGGAGCAACCGCTTCT
>CAYUIL010000338.1:1352-1903 GCA_964444715.1 uncultured Pirellulales bacterium
CTTTATTGTGACTTGGATGAGGGTCTGGAAAATATACTGCTCTATCAGGGAGGTCAAATGAATCTGGCCCTCGGCAACATAGATGTTGATCCCTGTTTTTCTGACCCTTGTAGTGGCGATTATCATTTAAAAAGCCAGGCAGGCAGGTGGGACCCAAACATAGAGGCGTGGGTTCAGGATTATGTAACCAGCAGGTGCATCGATGCCGGCAATCCTAGCAGTTTCCTTGGTGATGAACCGGCAACAATACCTATCGACCCGAATAATGAATGGGGCGAGAATTTGCGAATCGATATGGGTGCTTATGGCGGGAAAGCTGAGGCAAGCATGCCACCATACAACTGGGCGTTGCTGGGCGATTTGACCAACGATGGGATAGTCGATTTCAACGATTTTGTGTATCAGGCGAAGGACTGGCAGACGAGCGCCGAAGAGCAGCCGGGTGACCTCGACAGAGATGGCATCGTTGATATGAAGGATTTCGGGTTGTTTGTTGAGGATTGGCTGCTGGAAACAAGTTGGCACGGGAATTGATTATCGATTCCGCCATG
>CAYUIL010000339.1:0-1883 GCA_964444715.1 uncultured Pirellulales bacterium
AAGCGGCGGACAATCCTTCAGATTCACCGCAACAGTCGAAATGATGGCCTTGGCCCCCGCCTTTTGCGCAATCCGTATAATATCCTCAAGATTGCGCCGGAAGTGACTGTAAACATACCGCATCCGCTTGTCGTCGCGCCGAATTTGCTTGTCGAGGAACATCTCCAGCCCATCCCAGATTTTCGGCATTCGGCCGCTGTAACCCGAAACAGCGGCAAGGCGAGTCATCAACTGGCCTAACCTGGTTGCCCTGATTGCGACACCCATCCGTATAAGAACCAAGCTCTTTGAGAGCGGCGCAAAAGCCGTCCCTGCACCGTATGGTCCGACGACCTCGTTGTTGCCCATATAAACCACAAACAAGTCGGGTTTGAGCCGGGCGCAATCTTTGGCAATCAGGACAATGGCGTGTGAGTTTATGGCCGGCATAGCAGCAGTGAAGACCTCGAAGTTGACCGAAGGGTATTGTTGGCGCAGCATCACACGCAGCATCCTGCCGAAGCAGTACGTTGCGTCCGGCTCACCCTGAGCAGCGGATTCGCCGAGGATGAAAATCCTGTACGTGTTGTCCGCCTTGCCTGCCCCAGCAAGTAGTTGGCGGGGGTCAGCAGGAACAACGAACGGCGAGAACTCACGAGCGAGTTCCGGAGGAAAGAAACGCCATCCGAATCTGATATTGCTGCAGTAAACGGGCCGACCCTTGACCTCACCTCTCACAAACGCACCGGCGGGATACCCGAAGCCCGCCACTCGCAGGATAACCTCCAGCAACACCAGAGTCAGAACCGGTGCGACAAAGGCCGCGATTATGCGAAACAGCCACAACTGCCCCTTGCTCAGCGATGGGCGGGATTTGTCGGGTGATTTGCTCTTTGTATCTCTGTTCATTCAGGGATATTCTGCCGATTTTTCGTGGCTTGTAAAGAAAACAAGTGCGGAAATTACACGGTCATTTAGAGCTTTCTGTCTAATTTGCGATAGCCGACGGCTTCGGCAATGTTCGGGTCAAGCGACATCGCTTTCTGTAGCTCCCTTTCGGCCTCCTGGAACATCCCTTCTTTCCTAAGCAGTGATGCCAGGTCAAGATGCAAATAGGGACTCTCCGGGACCGCTTCGATTCCTTCTCGATAAACTCGTTCGGCCTGCTCAAACCTGCCCTGTCGGATGAGAATCCTGCCCAGATTTGCATAGGCCTGGACAAATTTAGGATTGAATCTAATCGCTCCGGCGAAGTATCTTTGCGCCCTCTTCTGCTGACCCTTCGCCTCGTATCCCAGGCCGGCAGCATAATTGGCAATCGGATCCGTCGGCATAATTTCAATCGCCCTCGTGGCGTGTTTCAGGGCCGAATCGATATCCCCCAGCACCACCTCCAAGCTGGCAAGGGCGGCAAGCGCCCGATGGTCGTCAGGCATCTGCTCGGTAATCAGACGATACTGCTCGGCAGCGGCAAATGTGTTCTTCTTGCCCTCCGATAGCAGCCGGGCGAAGTTCACTCGCAGCCAGCGGTCGGTGGTGTCTCGCCTTATCGCCTCCTCGTATTGCTCCAGGGCCTTGTTAAGTGCGCCCGGGCCGATGCCGTTCCTGAGCCGCTCGGCCCTTTGCCTCCAGAAATCCATTATCTCGTCGTGGTACGCCTGACTGACGAACGGCTCTTCGCTGATTATGGTGAGACATTTCTGCGTGACGCGGTAATTATCATAGTCCGTAAAGGCCAGCAGTTCAGCACACACGTCTTCGCTCGGCGGCCCGGCGTCTTTGACTTTCTGCGCCTTTATCCTGTCCGGCAGGATTTCCTCAACCTCGTCGAATACTATCCCGGCGAGCAGGTAATTGCCCGAAAAATTAAGATGAACGTGCTCGAAAAAAAACTCGAAACCGGG
>CAYUIL010000340.1:0-1860 GCA_964444715.1 uncultured Pirellulales bacterium
CCAACACCGGCGGAATGGGTGCTTACAGTCCGGCACCTGTAGTCACCGAAGAGATGATGAATCAGATAACACGTGAAGTTCTTGTGCCGGTTGTTGACGGAATGAATCGTAACGGCACGGCCTATAAGGGAGTTCTTTATGCCGGGATTATGGTTACGGCCGGCGGGCCGAGAGTGCTGGAATTCAATGTCCGGTTCGGCGACCCGGAGACACAGCCGATTCTGATGCGGCTGAAAAGCGACCTGATTGAAGTTTGCTTAGCGGTGTGCGAGGGCAAGCTCGATGAGGTTACGCTCGAATGGGACGAGCGGCCTGCCGTCTGCGTGGTAGTGGCATCGGGCGGATACCCGGGCGACTATGAAAAGGGCAAAAAGATAACAGGCCTGAACGAGGCCGGACGAGGCGATGATGTGATGGTATTTCACGCCGGTACCGCCAACAAAAATGGAGATATAGTAACCAACGGCGGCAGAGTGCTTGGGGTAACGGCACTGGGACAAAGCATCGGCGCAGCGAAAACAAGGGCTTACGAAGCCGTTGACAAGATAAAGTTCGAGGGAGCTTATTTTCGTCATGATATTGCCGACAAGGCAATAAAAAAGCTCAAAACTTAAAATCTGGAAGTGCGGGGCGTTCAGGAACATACCTATCAGGCCTGGAGCGTCAGATAGATGCTTAGAAACAAGCGTGAATCTGTCAGTGGTGCAGCGAAGCGGAAAATTTCTCTCAACCGATTGCTGGAATTTGCGCTTCTGGCGGTGCTGTTGCTTTTGCTCTTTATATTCGGCAGTCGAGCCTTGAAACGTATAGCGATTGCTCAGATTGCCGAGCTGACTAATACAAAAATCAAGACTCGGTCTGTCGATTTCGGCATCAATGGTTCGGTTGTTATCGAGGGGCTCGAGGTCAGGCCAGACCGCGAGCTCAGATACGACGACACAATTCTTAAAGCACAAACGGTATATGCGCGTTTCGGTGTAATCAGCCTGCTGCGGCTGCGGCCCCAGCTAAAAAAGATAAGTGTTAAGGATTTTGTATTCAACGCCCAGCATAACCCGGACAGCGGCGAGTGGAACCTGACAGGTATGAAAATCGGGCCTGTAAAAGGCGGCTCGGGAAAGATACCCCTGATTCGCCTAAAGAGGGGCATAGTAAAATACAGCAAAATCGTCGGCGGAGAAGAGAAAGTGGTTGCAGCGGTCCCGCTCGACGTCAGACTCGAACCATCAGAAAGAAAAACCGCTGATTATAGTTTTGAAATAAAAACCGCTGAGCGGGCACGCCTGTATAAAAGCAGGCTCGAGGGGACATGGAAGCCCGGCAAAATTACAATCGCCGGCGGCATTTCATCGGCGGACGTGCCCGGATTTGAGAAGGTCTGGTCCGTATATTTATTAGCGGCTGATTTACAATACGACCCCAACAACGACTACTCAATGAAACTCAGGATAAAAGATTTGATGAGCAAACAAAAGGTCAGCCCCGTTAGAAGACCGCAGCAAAATTCGGGCAGGCCCCCGGAGGGCCTTACTTCTAACGGGGTCAGCGGCGAAACGCCCGCGGCCGACAGCAATGAGTTTCTGAAAAAGTTTGGTGCCTTTGCCGCTCTGCAAAGATTTTTCAACAAATACAGGCCCAACGGTAAAATCGATATTGAGCTTGAGGCACAGGGCAATTTCGGACACTTGAGTGAAAGCCGGTTAGAGGGGCAGGTTTACTGCAAGGACGTTTCGGTTTGCAACCGCAAATTTCCATATCTTATCGAGCATTTGCAGGGCCCAATAGATTTTACCGAAAATAGTGTGCTACTGAACAACTTGAGAGGCCTACACAAAGACGTCGAACTAACTATTAACGGCC
>CAYUIL010000341.1:0-1853 GCA_964444715.1 uncultured Pirellulales bacterium
ATCAGCCCCATTGTTGTGTAGTTGTGAATTGTTTGCCTTGAGAAGGGGGTGTACCGAACCAGCTCGCCGATTCGGTACAGCTTGGCGGGTACCTGAACCATCCCGGCTGTTGTCCTCGTTCGCATCACCAACGTTTGTTCCTTTGGACTTTGTCGCCGACAGGGCGCTCTCGTCTCGGCGAAGCGCCGGCCGTAGCCGGGCAAAGTCCTCTAATTACGACGGATACAATACGCCTGTTTTATATTCTCTTCTTTTTGTGTCCGATATTGGGCCGCCTGCCTGTCGTTTTCCGCCCGTCGATTCCACTTCGCTCATTTGTCTCGCAACATCGGCAAATTCTCCTGCTTTGGTCTGCTGCACGACATCGCGCCTTTCCGCTCATTGCCTCATTACCGAGGCCCGGCATACCTTAACATAATCTTTATGTTTTGCAAAATGTAAAATACATAAACAGCACCGTCAAGCTTTTTTCAAAAATTTTTTTCGGAATTTTGCTGGATTCGTACCGCCGGCCTGCCGGTTTTACAAAATGCCCCCGCCTAAACATCCGATATAGGGGCTGGAAGTTCTGTGCCGGCCTGCCGGTTGCTTTTTTTGATGCATACGCCACACATTATATGCCGGCAGCAGGCAACCGATATGAAGGGCATCGCAGCCGATTCAGCGTATAAATATTATGGGACGAAAGTGTGCCAATTCGAGCGAACGCAGGGAAATCGCTATCGGTGGTGTCCCGCTGCTTGAGCAGATAACCCCGCTGGCCCGGCAGATAAACTGCCTTGATATTCACCGTATCGCCACTATCTGCGTTCGCAAGATACCCCGCCTGCTTGGTGCCCGCCTTGCCTCGCTGTATGTCCTTGACGAGTCCAATGATATGCTGCACCTGCAGAAGTGCAACCATCCCTACCTCATTAATAAAATCGTGTCGCTCAATCAGAATCCGCCGACTGCTATGGTTATGGCGGCCAGGAGCGGCAAGATAATTCACATAAGCGATATTGATGCCCACGTCAAGCCGGCCGTAAAAAAGTCGCAAAGGCCTTACTCCGACAATTATGGGACGAAAAACTGCATCATCGTCCCCCTTTTGTGCCAGGACAAGGTGGTGGGGGTGCTGAACCTGGCGGATAAGTCCGGTACCGAGGATTTCACCCACGAGGATATTGCCCTGGTTGAGCTTGTCGGCCAATTAGTCGGGGCGTCCATCGGCAATATCAAGCTGTTTGAGCGGATACAGCACCAGGCCAGGACCGATGGCTTGACGGGATTAGCCAACCACAGGACGTTCTATGAGGTCTTGGAGCGGGAGCTGTGGCGGTCGAGGCGGTACGGCGAGCAGATTTCGCTGATTATGGTCGATATCGACAATCTCAAGCAGATAAACGACCAGTACGGGCACCGCGTGGGCGATAAGGCGATAAAGGAAATCAGCAAACGGATTCAGGAGTCAATCCGGCAGATTGATACGGCTGCACGATACGGCGGCGATGAGTTCGCAATCGTCCTTCCCAACACCTCCCTTACCGATGCCGCTGTCGTGGCTGAGCGTATGGTCACTGTCGTTGCCGGCTCGCCGGTTGTGTGTCGAAAGGACGAGATTCCCATTTCCATCAGCGTCGGCCTGGGCCGGTATGACGCCGACGACACGCCCGACGATATAACCAGCAGGTCGGATAAGGCCCTGTACGCCGCCAAAGAATCCGGCAAAAACACCTTCAAAATCTTCTCCGCCAAAGGCAGACGAGCAGCCAAATAAGAAATAGAAGCAAGACCCAGAACGATGGACGAAGGACGCGTCTAAAAATCCTAAGCACTAAACCTCATTTTTCACCACGAAGACCCAAAGGCAC
>CAYUIL010000342.1:0-1840 GCA_964444715.1 uncultured Pirellulales bacterium
CGTGTTCGTAGTTCATCGTTACAGCCGAGGCCTTTATCGTAATGCCTCGCTCACGCTCGATGTCCATATCGTCTAACAACTGGTCCTTCATCTGGCGGTCGCTTACTGCGCCTGTAATCTCCATTATGCGGTCGGCCAGCGTGCTCTTGCCGTGGTCGATGTGCGCAATTATCGAAAAATTTCGTATTAGTTCTGTGCTCATCTGTGCCTCGTCACTCGTAGCTCGTGTCCCGTCGCCCGAGCCACAGGGGGCCGGGTCACGGAGCATTATAACAAACACGACCGGCTAAACGTCTGAAAAATCACACAGGATTGAATCGGCGATTGGAAGCGCCTTGCGCGTAAGAAATAATCGGCCATCGGCCATATCAATCAGGCCGAGTTCCCTGTATCTGCCGATTGGCTCGGCGAACAATTCCATTGCATCATAGCCGGTTCGGATTTTGAATTCCTTCAGGTCGATGCCGCACCGCCGACGAAGGTTTAAAACAGCCGTTTCGCAGGCAACCTGAAGATTATCGAGGGACTCGCTTTCCACTATTACATCTTCTGACCGTTCAATTTCTTTTATGTAACTCTTTATATCAGCGATATTTAGGGTTCGCCTGTTTTGCCAGTATGAGCCGGCCGCGGGGCCGACGCCGATGTAGGGTTTGTTTGCCCAGTAGTTAATATTGTGTTTGCACTCAAAGCCCGGCCTTGCGAAATTCGATATCTCGTATTGCTCGAAGCCGGCCTGCTCAAGTTCGTCGATGACTGTCTCATACATTGCCCGGTCGGTTTCTTCGTCGACCGGCTCAACTTCACCCGCCGCGACCGCTTTTTGCAGCGGCGTTCCCTCTTCATAAGTAAGGCAGTAGGCGGAGATATGCTGGACTCCCAGGTCAATCGCAGAGTGCAAACTGTGTTTCCACGATTTCAATGTTGAGCCGGGGATGGCGAAAATCAAATCTACGCTTGTTTTCTCAAACCCCGCTTGTTTTGCCGCATCAACCGCCCTGCTGATGTCGGCCGCTGAGTGCCTTCTGCCTAAAAAATCCAACTCGTCAGTGTTGAAGGACTGCGCCCCGATTGAAAGCCGGTTGACACCGAGGGCGTGCAATCGACTCAGTATATCCTTATCAACCTGGCCTGGATTGACCTCGATTGTAAACTCCTCCGCCTTCGGCCATCTGGAAACAATCTCGCCGACCAACCGCAGCAATTGGT
Organism: uncultured Pirellulales bacterium; assembly: GCA_964444715.1. Taxonomy (GTDB): domain Bacteria; phylum Planctomycetota; class Phycisphaerae; order Sedimentisphaerales; family Anaerobacaceae; genus Fen-1362. Next base: position 1,210 of record CAYUIL010000342.1, read on the forward strand.
CTTTTGGCAGGCAGCTTGGGCTTCCGCCTCCCATATAGGCCGTTTGAACGGCTATTGCCGAATCATACCGGCCTAGTTCGGTTATTATCGCCGAAACTAAGCGGCCTGAATCGTGGTTTTCTATTAGCTCAGAGTAGAAACCGCAGTACCGGCACTTGGCCTCGCAGAATGGGATATGCACATACAAGCCGGCCTCTTCACACTTGAGTTTTTCGCCATTCATCCCCGAAGTTTAGCATAAGTCCCGGCCCGTAGGCACCTTCTTGTTTTTGGCATCCATCGATTTTGGGGTAATAAAGAGGACCGGGGGTGGTTTGGCTGGCCGGGCAGGCCCACAAAGTGTAAAAATTCTGCCTCGGGGGGAGTTTTTGGGCAGTTTTTTGTTGACCAATTACCAAAAACAGTTTACCATCAGTTTGAGTTTGCCGATGATGAACACAATTGCGGTTTGCCCTGTAATGAATTATGCAGCTTTGATGGTTTACAGCGGGGCAGCCCAGGTGCGCCTTTGGGCGCCTCTGGAGGCAAATGAGCTACAAAGATACCTTTGGCTCCGATAAAATCGGGGTTCAAAAGTGCAAAAACGCGAAGATGGAATCTTTAGAGACATTTAACCGGTCAACAAAGGGAA
>CAYUIL010000343.1:0-1833 GCA_964444715.1 uncultured Pirellulales bacterium
ATCGTTGAAGTCGCCCCTTTTCACGGGGTTTTTACACAGCAGCAGCTTCGCAAATTCCCGTGCGGTGGTGAATTTACCTACGCCATCATGGCCGGCGAATATAAGGGCGTGTGCGACCCTGTCCCCAACGTAAGCAAGCTGAAGGTCGGTAATCGTTTTTTCCTGGCAGAAGATTTCTTTAAGGGGCATTTATCAGGCCCTGAGCTTTTCTATTATGTCTATTACCCGTTTATGGACTGTATCGATGTCATCTGCCGCGTTGACTACGGAGAAGTCCTTTCGTTGTTTGGCAAGTTTGAGAAAGCCCTCGCGGACCTTCTGGTGGTAGTTGTCGCCTTTTTGCTCCATCCGGTCGAGGTCTTTTTTAAGCCGGGTCGCCGCCGTGGCGGAATCGACGTCGAGAATAATTGTCAAACCGGGCCAGGGTCTTTCGAGGCAGTCGGTCGCAATCTTTATGACCTTATCCATTCCGAAGCCGCCTGCGTGTCCCTGATAGGCACAGGTGCTGGATAGCCAGCGGTCAACGACGACGCATTTGTTCGCCTTCAGAGCAGGCGCAATTTTCTCATTCCATAGTTGCACCCTTGCCGCCATATAGAGCATTACCTCAGCGGCGGTGGTCATAGCGATATGTTCGGGATTTAGCAGGATTTGGCGGATTTTTTCGCCGATGGCCGTTGCGCCCGGTTCGCGGAAACTGACCACGTCCACACCTTGTTTTGCCAGCCAATCGACAAGCAGCTTGGTCTGCGTCGTTTTCCCGCACCCGTCCGGCCCATCAAGAGCAATGAACTTGCCTGCGAATCTGCTAATCAATTTATTTTTCTCCCCGCACTTTTCTGACTTCTTCTTTTACGCTTTCGAGATTCTTTTCGACCCCAAGTTCTTTAGCCCAGTGTCGCAGATAGTCCCAGTCCAGTTTGTCCCACTGGAGCTTTATAACTCCGAAAATGTCCCTGAATTGAAGGTCTGAGCCGCTGTCCTTGGCCCACTCAAGTTTGCTCAAAATAATATCTTCGGGTGAGAGTATCCACAAGTCGATTCCCATCAGAGTTGCCTTTATTCTGCGGTTAAATTCGGATAATTGGTAAGGACTGTCCTTGCGGAATATCAAATCGGCTTTCCAGCCAAGTTCGTTGTCGATTACATTGAACATCGAGCGTTCGCTCATTGCCTCAAGTGCTGTTTCCGCACTTACATAATAGCCGACTTCAAGGGACTTCAGAAGATTGTTGAGTTGGTTTTTTGTTGGTGCGATTATTATATCGGCGTCATTTGTTGCCCGCGGATGGCCGTGCAAACTGCTGCTCAAAGAACCGCATACGGCATAAGGAATTCCGGCGGCCTCTATAAGCCGGATGAGTTTCTGGAGAAATTCTGTTTGCCTTTTCATTTGTGCCTGTTTTGTGCTTTGACTACCTTGTGATAAAGTTCATCTCCCAGTGTGATGCGTAAAACCTCTCGCCGAACAGCATTGTCGTCATATTCAGGATTGCGAAGTCGAATGCCTGCCTCAGTGATTTGACGAAGATTATCGCTCAGTTCGAAGGTCATCTCGGCCCGGCCTTCTATGCCGATTCGCTCAAGAATCTCAAACTGCTTTCGTAAAGCGTCGATAGTCGTATCGGCTGGTATCAAATTCATTTAGCACCCGGAATGTTATTTTGACAGCCAGTTTACTATTAAAGCACCCATAATACCACCCAGAAAGCCGAGGATGAGCCAAAACCAGTGGTCTTTATATTCTGCAAACCATAGGCCGCTATATACTAAGAAAGAATGGCTATATATTTTCCCTAATCGTCTCCCCTCAGATGTTAGACTAACCCTTAT
>CAYUIL010000344.1:0-1825 GCA_964444715.1 uncultured Pirellulales bacterium
CGAGATGCACCCGGCCAACCTCGTTGGAGTCGTCATTGAGCAGGGCAATAATTTTGTCTGTATGAGTCGTTTCAACAGTCACCTCTTCTGCCACTTCACGCTCAACCGCAGCAAGATAATTTTCGAATAAGTAAGCAAATAAAGAACTATTATCAGCATCAATCGGATTTATATGACCACCAATGCCGATTGAGCGTTTTGCGACAAGGCGGGTCTCACCTGCGCGTTTGCCGCGAACATAGCTGAGGTACTTATCCTGATGACGCATTATAACGTAAGGAATGAGCTGCTTATAAGAAGGGTCTTTTTCCGCCTGCGGCCGAGGTATAAAGCGGGGAACACCCGGCATAAAAAGCTTGTCGAGATACCGCTGAACGTCGAGCGCAAGGCCGTGAAATACCCCCACTTGCTCAAAGACCTTCCGCTCGATGACCAAAACCTGTTCTTCCTGTGGCATTCCCTGCTCCGTTTTCTGCGAAAAACGAGTCACCCGTGCTTCGCCTTCGGCTATGCAGGGCAGGCGAGCGACGAGTGACGAATTAGACCGCCATACCTGAGATTTCGGTTTCGAAGACCATTGTATTATTGACGAGGCCCTGGATATAGGCCTCGTATATTCGGCCTTTGCGGAATTTTGTGATTTTGCCTAAGAGCAGCAAACGCTGGCCGGGCTCGACGGCCGAGCGGAACTTGGCCGACCCAATACTCGTAAAGCCAATAAAGCCCTCCTCGCCCATAACCTGCTTGACGAAGAAGCTGAGCAGTTGGGCCGCTGCCTCTATCATAATCACCCCCGGCATCAATGGTCTGCCCGGTATATGCCCGCGAACCCAAAACTCCTTGTCGGTCACGTCCTTGTAGCCAAGCATAAGGAGGGTTCCCTTGTCGAACCACAGCACACCGTCGATCTGCTGCATCTCAAATTGCTGGGGATTGACCCTGCTGATGGCCTGTTTGTCGAAAATCGGCCTGCCAGTCAGGTCTATTTGTGACAAATCGAATAATAACGGCGGCGGCATCCTCAAACCTTGCGAATAGGAACTCAGCGCACTTGCTATCCATTACTCGACCCTCCAGTGCCGGTAAATGCACTGCCGAGCCGATATATGCCAAATCCAGCGTCCCGCGACGCCCGCTGCTTCCTACTGCGTTGTCCTGATTTCCAAGATTTTATTGCGGACCAACTGGGCTGCCTGCTTAATCTTCTGCATCTGCTTGCGAACTCGCGTCCCTGCGGCCTTGTTTCCGCCCTCGCCCTTGCTGACATCTGCTTCAATTTCCGCAACCAGCACCTTCAGGTTTTCGTACTCTTGCATTTATAGTCCTCCACTTAGGCGGTTAAAGTTCCTTGTTTTTCAGCCTCAAACGCCAGAAACTTATACTCACAACGGCGAGTTGTCAAAGAAAATCGCCGATTTTTGTAAAAAAACCCAGCCCTATTTTGAGAAGTGATTGTCACATATAGGTCGTGCTTATTCGGCAAAACAAACTTCCCATACCAAATCCGAGGATATTTGCTCAAAATAGGGCTGGGCTAACCGGCCAGTTTGGCGGTCAATTCCGCGATTCTTTTACCCCAGCGGGCACAAAGTTTCTCGACCCTCTGGTCGGGCTTGCCTATTGATACCGGCCCGTAGTGGTCGCCCTGAGGGTCGCCCTGCACAACCATCCCGCTAATCAGCATCGCCTGTATTATGCTCAAAATCGTGGTTTCATTGCCGCCGCCGATATTGGCGGAGCTGGTGAAGGCAGCCCCAACCTTGCCGTCCAATTGGCCGTGCTTGACCACCGCATCGTCGATAAGCTGCTTAATCTGAGCCGCCAT
>CAYUIL010000345.1:0-1825 GCA_964444715.1 uncultured Pirellulales bacterium
AGACCAGACGCCTCATAGAATCACTTTTTCTCAACCGGCGCAACCTGATATTAGGAAAAGCCATAAGCAAACCTTTATTTAATTGATTATTGATGACTTATCAAGCATAGCCTTAGCGAAATCAGATCTATTATTGATTATGGCGGGCAAAACCGCATCTGTTGTTATTTCATTGTGGAACAAATAAATCCCAGACACAACTGTCTTCCTTTTTAGCAGATACTATTCATTAATAATATTTGGTGGATAGACAATATCCTCCGGAGCACCTTTAGGCCTGTACTAAAAATCAAGGTCATCTTCTGTGCGGACCATAACATGTGTTAACTTATTGTCCATAAACTTTAACCTAATTACCCAGTTACAAGCTCCGAATTCTAATGGCGTATATATTCGTATTTCTGAGGCACGTCTGTGTATCATCCAATTTTTAGAAAAGCCATGTTCTTGGGCGATTTTTACTACATTTTCCTTGGAAAACTCCGGTCCAATCACCTTAATAAGACTACATGACCTCTCACGCCACAGCGTGCGTCCTCTCCGCGTAGAAAGACCGTCCCATCCTATTACACCAAAAACATAAATTGCTATTACGGCCAAGATTGTTAACATCGAAACAACAACCAAACGTTTTTTAGCAGTCAACATAAAACGTTCTACACGCATACCAATTCTTTCAACTATTATAACCAGCCGTAGCTAATACTCAAATTTCCTCATCTGTAAGATAACAGGATGGTTCTAACAGCCAATTTTTTTCGGCTGGGTCTTGGCCGAGGAATCGGAAGTTGCCTTTGCACAAATCAAACCAGCGGCACTTCAGACATTGTTTGTCTGCAAACTTCGATTTATTACGCAGCTTTTTCAGGACCGGCTCATCGTCATTAGTCCAGATTTGTTTGAAGGTTTTTTGCGTGACATTGCCGAGCGAATAATTTCGCCAGAACTGGTCGGGGTGGACGTCGCCTTTCCAGTCAACACAGCCAATTCCTTCGCCGATGCGGTTTCCGCCATTGGCGAGTAAAAGCCGTTGCGGCTGGTCGATGTCCCTGCCCTGCTGTTGCAGTTTGACAAGCAGATAAGGGCCGTCGGCGTGATTGCCGACGGTGAGGACCTCATCGATTAGGCCTCTGCGGACAAACTCGTCGGTTTTTTGAATAATAGTATCAACAGCATCGCGGGTTTGCTGAAGGGTGAGGATTTCGCTTTCGATTTTGGTCGCCCGGCCGGACCTTATGAGGTGGTAAAAGCATAGTCGTCTTATGTCATTTTCAGCGGCGACGTCAAATACAGCGGGGATTTGAGACGCGTTTGATTTTGTGACGGTGAAGCGAAGGCCGGTGCGCAGGCCGGTTTTTTGACAGTTGTGGAAGCCGGTCATTGCGGCCCTGAAACCATCGGCGGTTTGTCTGAATCGGTTGTGAAATTCCTCGGGGCCGTCGATTGAGATGCCGACGTAGCTTATGCCTGTGCTTTTGAGTTTTGCGGCGGCTGGCTCGTCAATCAGTGTGCCGTTGGTGGACAGCACTGTTCGCAGGCCGAGTCGGTTTGCCTCGGCGAGCAGTTCAAAGAGGTCGCCGCGGAGGAGTGGTTCGCCTCCGGAAAACAAAACGACGGGGCAATTGACTTCGACGAGGTCGGCCAAGAGTTTTTTTGCCTGGGCGGTGGTAAGCTCGGCGTCGCGGCGGGCGGGGTCGGAAGCGGAGTAGCAGTGAAGGCAGCGAAGGTTGCAGCGGGCGGTGCAGTTATAGACGACGACGGGGCCGAGGGAACCGGACTTGTCGTAACGCAGGTGGTCGGACCGGCCCGCAAGGCCGGAGTATAG
>CAYUIL010000346.1:0-1824 GCA_964444715.1 uncultured Pirellulales bacterium
ATTACCTGGACCCGAACACAGCGCGATATTCGGACAGATTTTCGCAGCTCGCCGCAGCAGCCAGCCTGCAAGCTATGGAGAAAGCCAGACTCCCCATAGACGACAGGAACAGATACGATATCGGTATTCTCATAGGCAGCGGTATCGGCGGACTAGGCACGCTGTCGCACCAAATCGGGATTCTAAACGCCAGAGGTTCAACTAGAGTCAGCCCTTATACGGCTCCCATGATGATAACCGACAGCGCCTCAAGCCGCGTATCAATGATAACCGGCATCAGGGGGCCTAATTTAAGCCTGGTTTCAGCGTGCTCGACAGGCACAGACGCCCTAGGAATAGCCTATAAAATGATTAAATATGGAGATTGTAAGGCTATGATAGCCGGTGGGGCCGATGCCACCATTACACCCATAGGTGTTGCCTGTTTCCAGCAGGCAGGTGCGCTGTCGAAAAACGCCGACCCCCAAAAAGCATCGAGGCCTTTCGATGCCCTGCGCGATGGCTTCATTATCGGCGAGGGTGCCGGGATTATGGTTTTAGAGCGCCTTGACCATGCTCTGTCGAGAGGCGCCCCCATACTTGCCGAGATCGCCGGTTACGGGGCGACATCAGACGCCTATCATGTAACCCAGCCGTTAGAAGACGGCGAGGCGGCAGCAAAAGCCATTGAAATAGCCCTGGCTGACCTGGACTGTGACGATGTCGAATATATAAATGCACACGGCACATCGACACCGCTCAACGACATTGCCGAAACCAGGGCTATTAAGAAAGTCTTCGGCGCCAGGGCACATAAAATCCCCATTAGCTCGATAAAATCAATGGTCGGTCACATGCTTGGTGCCGCCGGAGCAGTTGAAGCCATTGTCTGCTGCAAAGTATTAGCGGAAGGCATTATTCCGCCGACGATAAACCTGGAACACCCCGACCCGGAATGTGACCTGGATTACGTGCCGAATGTGGCCAGGACCGGCGACGTCCATATAACCATTTCTAATTCTTTCGGCTTCGGCGGTCATAATTCCGTCCTTGCCATCAGCAAATACTCGGAGTGTTAACATAAGTGAGGAATCATCTATGAGCCTGTCAAGTACATCTGTGGGGACTGATATCGTCGAGATACACCGCATCGAGCAAGCTATACGAAGCTGGCAGGATTCCTTTCTCAGGCGTATTTACACCGAGGCTGAGCTAGAGTTCTGCCAAAACAGAGCCTCAAGTTTGGCAGCACGTTTTGCCGCCAAGGAAGCAGTGATGAAAGCCCTGGGCACCGGCGCTAACGTGATTAGCTGGCGGGACATCGAGATTCTTTCCAACAGCCAGGGCGCACCTGTAGTCCGGCTTCACGCTCAAGCTGAGAGGAAGGCTAAAGAGAACGGGATAGCTAAATTTTCGGTCACCATGTCCCATTGTAAAGAATACGCTGTCGCTTTTGTAATCGGTGATGTTAGCTAATTTCAACCTTTGTAACTTACTGGACATCGAATATCCCATAATTCAGGGTGGGATGGCCTGGCTTGGGACAACCGAGCTGGTGTCGGCAGTGTCCAACGCCGGCGGTCTGGGTGTAATCGGCAGCGGAGATGCGCCGCCGGACTGGCTAAGGGGCCAGATCAGAGCCACCAGGGAGAGGACAGACAAACCGTTCGGCGTCAATATCCTGATGATGTCGCCTTTTGTGAAAGACAACCTGCAGGTAATTGTCGATGAGGGGGTAAAAATCGTCACCTTTGGCGGCGGCAATCCCGGCACCTATATCCCTGCCCTTAAAGAAGCCGGGGTCAAAGCCATACCGGTTGTTTCCAGTGTAGCTCTGGCACGACG
>CAYUIL010000347.1:0-1815 GCA_964444715.1 uncultured Pirellulales bacterium
GTGTCAAGTTCTATAAACTTAACCCCATCTGAATGTACTACTCTACATTCTATCAAACATTTTCCAGGCAAACCAGCAGGACAAGCACCTGTAACAGTTACAGAGAACGGATCACCAACATCTATGTTGGTATCAGATACAGAATAAGTAGTTATGCTTGGATATACATAAATACAGTTAGGAACAGGACTATCATCACAAACATAATGACTGTTGTAAGCACCATCACAATCTATTTTAGCATAATCTGGACCAATTCTTCCACAATCATCAGGAGGTCCTAACCATGTTCTATCATCACCAGGATTTTCTAAATCAGGAATACTACAATTTAATGCAATATCTCCATCACAAGGTGCTATACAGCTAAACTGTTCCTCATTCCATTTGATTTGTATATTACCTAAATCTCCTTCATTGTAACATATACTACTACCTTGCCAACAAGGATTGCTAGCATCTAAAGGTTTTGAACAGAACCAAATTGAATGAATGTAACAAATAGTTGGATCATTTGCTGCACTTGTGCTCCATGTTTTTGTAATGGTTTGGCCTGCTGATATTGGTTCGTTAGGCCATGTTGCTGCAGCAACAGCTTCAGTGTCACTTGTGCCATCACAATCAGTATCTTTCCATAATTCATCAGTAATATCTACTGTTAAATCAGAACCTGTGTTGGTAACAGTAACTGTAAAAACAGTAGAACCGCAAGTAGTATCATCGTTTGTGACTGATATTACTCCTGAACAAACAGCAGCAGGATTAATTGTAACTGGTGTAGTATACTTATCGCATACTATAGTATCTGTGTCTGGAAAATCTTTACAATCATTGGAACAAGTTCCACTAATAGGATCTCTATGAACATCTGTCCATGTTCCACAATCAGCATCATTGCTCCAATCCCAGGCTCTATGATAAACATTTAAGCTACCTGTTGCTGTTGCTTGTAGAGTTAAAACAACTGTATCACCATCATCAATGTTACACTCGACTACTTGATAACAACCTGAACTTCCACATGTACAACTATTGCCGTTAATATCAAGACAAAGCGTAAATTCTGTGCCAGGATTACAACCACTTATTGACATATAATCAGCCATATCAGACAACCAGTTGAAATTAATCCCACCAACACTTCCCATGTCGTGTGTATATTGTTGTGTGCACTGGAAATTATCTCCTACATTTACAGTTGAAGTACAACTGTATGTAATGTGAGGACAACAATCAATAACTGTAACTGTTACTATATCTGTATCAGTAGTTGTCTCATCATCAGTGACACGTAATCTAGCTGTGTAAGTTCCAGCTGTAAAGTATACATGTGATACTATTCCAGTTGCAGCAGAGTAATCATATGTGCCGTCATCTTCCCAATCCCATTCATAGTTAATTATTGCTCCTCCATCTGGGTCTGAGGAATAAGTTTCTCCATCAAAATAAGCAGGATCACCTGCAGTAATTGTAACTGATTTTCCTGTTGGACCTGGAGAATTACCCACGCGAGCATCAGCGTCTGGAGGTATGTTTGAAATAGTTATGGTTTCAATTGCCCAAACCTTTGTTCCTTCATCATCTGTCACTGTTAAATTTGCAGTGTAAACACCAGGGGAATTATAAGCATAGTTAAAATTTACTCCACTACCAGAACTTCCATCACCAAAGTCCCAATCATAATCAACAATAGCACCACCATCTGGATCAAAGCTAGCTGCTGCATTGAAATTTATAAGCTCAAGAACATCTGCTGTTGTTGGATTTGCAATGAAATATGCTATAGGAGGTTGATTACACAATAAAGGATCTATA
>CAYUIL010000348.1:0-1812 GCA_964444715.1 uncultured Pirellulales bacterium
TGCTGTAACAGTTGGTACACCGGGCCACCACCAAATATCCCGGCCAGTAGGTGTTTGTACCGCCGAACAGATACTGGCCGTTATATTTGGTGTTGGCCAGTTGAACCAACTGTTCCAGCAAGTCATTTATCGCCTCTGCAGTTCTATTACGACTATCCTGGTCGTAAACACCGCTGGTAATCTGAGTGACATTTACCCTTGCCTGGCCGATGACCGAAGCCATTTGCTGGACGACCGACAAGCTGGTCTCAAGCACGCTGGACACATCAGAAAGCGTGCTGATATAGTTTTCGAGCGAACTCTTTTGAGTGTTGAGTGCAAGGATACGATATGCAGTTGAGGGGTCATCCGACGGGCGGTTTATCCGCGAGCCGGTGGACGCCTGCTCCTGCAGCTTGGCAAGGGCCTCGGTGTGCCTCGCAAGGGCAAAACTTACATTGTTGTATACGTTGTTCAGTATCCCGCTCATCCGTCATCGCCTCTTGAGGTTACGATTATAATAGCTCCATAAGACTCGACAGTGTTGTCTGCACGGTGCCGAGGTATTTTGCCATCGCCTGGAACATCTGCTCAAAGACGAGCATCTGGGCGGCTTCCTCGTTGATGTCCACACCGCTGATTTCACTTTGTTGATTGGTTAAGCTTTGCACAAGGTTCTCGATATTGGTTTTAGACATCTGTTTGACCGACAGCTGCTGCCCAATGTCAGCAACAAGCCGGCGATAGAACTGGCCGGCCGTCAGTGAGTTCAGGTCGCCGATTTTTATCTCGCTGACCGAAGCCAGCCGCAGGACATTTGCATTGCCGGTCAGGCCAGCCCCCAGCGCAGTTGCTATCCTGCCGGGCGAATCTGCAATATTGTCGGATAATGCCATATTGGAAGCATTGCTGCCCGAGAAGAACGTGTTTATTCCGACCGCCGCCAGAAAGCCCGATTCATCGGTGTTCCCAAAGGCAGCAACCTGGAAGCTGTTCCCGGCGTTGAGGTCGCCGGTGCTCAGGGCGATTTTGATTCCATTGTCCAATTCGAGATAGTCGCCTGCCGCGTAACCCGCACCGATGTTGAGCGTATCAACTAGTTCTGTGCCGTTTCTCACCTCAAGCTGCAGCGTTTCGTTGCCAACCCAGCCGCTGCCAACGACAGTAAACGTGAAAGTGGGATTGTCTGTGCCGGTGTAAACGCCGGATACCGAGACAGTCGGTGGTGAGCTGCCTGTAAAAGTGCCGGCAGTCGGTGAAGACAGCACGGCAGGCAGGAAATCGAACTCGTAGCCGGTATCTGCCTGTATGCTCAGCCGCGAGCCGGCTACTGAGGCACTCAGGCCCGTGATGTCATCAATGGCATCGGCTATAGTAGTTAATGTGTCGCTCGATGCGTTAACGTCGATTTTATGCCGGGTCACCTCGCCGGTGCTGGTATTGGTAACGCGAATGAAGAAGGAGCCGTCGTTTACAGGCGGGTCAAAGTCACTGATGTTTTCACTCGTCATTGCCCAGCCGGTCAGTTTCGTAAACGAGCCGTCGGAACCAACTCCTCCAACGTGGTATTGATTAACCTGCTGGATTATCGCCAGGGCAAGAGTATCCAGGTCACTGTGGATGTTGCCCACTGTGGTATTGTACAAGGACAGCAGACCGCCAAGCTGACCACCATCTATTGTAGTCTGATAAATGAAGGCGCCGGCAGGGGTAATGCCCAGCAGACCCTCATCATTAAGACCAACCTCAAGCTGCATCGTAGTCGCACCCATAACGATTGGGATGCCTCCGACATCAACATCGACCACGCCGTACTCCCTTTGCTGTGTCTGG
>CAYUIL010000349.1:0-1799 GCA_964444715.1 uncultured Pirellulales bacterium
TTGTTGACGGCAATGTTGTGTTTGAGCAGGAGCCGAGGACTTCCGACGACGGGACGCTGTATATCTCGTATGACGTTGCTTGGAAGGAGTTTTACGTGAGCCACACCGGCTTTGGCAGCGAAAATGCCTATACCTGGAGTGAACCAAATCTGACACAGGGTCAGTGGGGATTGCCTGTGAAGGTATCCGTAGACAGCGGTTCTTCCGGAGTTGCTTTGGGCTCTGGTGAAGCTTATTTCGACAACTTCAAGGTTAGTAATATGGCAGGGCTTCTCGACTGGCCGCCTGTAACCGACATCGATGGTAATGGTTACATTGAGTTGGACGACCTCTGGATAATGTGTGAGACTTGGCTTGGCGCAGGCGACGTCGATGTTGACGAAGATGGAATTGTAAACTTCTTCGATTTAGCCGAGTTCGGCTTGGCTTGGTAAGTTTTAAAGAAAGGTTAAGCAGCAAAACGGCCTGTGCAGAGACGCTCGTGCGCAGGCCGTTTCGTTCTAAGGGGTTTTTTACTACGTTTTTTAGACCGGATGGAGCAAATAGGCCAGCTTTGAAAATGGCCGTTGGGTCAAGGGAGTGCGATGACAGCGATGGTTCCTGAGCAAAAACGGGTATGGCGGTTTATTCTTCCCATTGCAACATTCCTGGTTTTGTCGGTTCCCATACCAGCCGTTGGTGTTACAAAAACAATGCCTTTAGGCGATTCTATAACAAGGGGCTGGACCGGTTCCGTGTACAGGTGGGGTTATCGCAGGCCTCTATATGTTAGCTTGACAAACGCCGGTTACGATTTTGATTTTGTGGGCAGCAAAGCCGACGGCAATTTCCCGGACCCCAACCATGAGGGTCATGATGGGTGGCGTGCGGACGAGATACTGAATGGTCGGTCAAGTGAGCCGAATGCGGGCAAACTGGTGGACTGGTTAAACGCACACCAACCCGACGTCGTCCTGCTTCATATCGGGACTAACGACGTCACGGCGGGCAATGAGGATGCTAACGAAGTCAATGATATTCTGGATGTAATTGATGATTATGAGGCCCAGAGCAATAAGCGGGTTACGGTTATTCTGGCACTTATAATAAACAGGAAGACATATAGTCCGGCGACAACGGAGTATAACAATGAAGTTGAAGCGATGGCTATAAGTCGGATTGCCGGCGGGGATGATATTATTATAGTGGATATGGAAGAAGATGTGTTAAACTACAGCACGGATATGTATGATGACCTACATCCCAATGACAACGGCTACACAAAAATGGCAAATGTCTGGTATGGTGCTTTAGTTGATTACTTTAGCAGGTTTGTTTTTTCGATTTCCGGCTGTGTGTTTGAAACCGACGGCAACACACCTGTGGAAGGTGTGCCGATACAGACCGACGGCAATGACATCAATGCTGTTACGGATGTTAACGGCTTCTACGAGCTAATGGTTGATTACGGCTGGTCCGGCATCGTAACGCCACAAAAGGAAGGATACGTTTTTGAGCCAAACGGGGACACCTACGCCAATGTCCATCAGGATTACATAGATATGGATTACACGGGCACGCTGATGGCCTTTAAGATTTCCGGCTATGTGTTTGAGCAGGATTACGGAACGCCGATAAGCGACGTGAATGTCTCTGCCGAGAACGGCGGCGGGTCCTGGACGAGCAAGTATGGCGGCGGGTCAACGCTAACGGATACCGACGGTTATTACGAGGTCTGGGTGGACTGTAACTGGTCGGGCAACGTAACGGCCAGTAAATATGCCTACGCCTTTGAGCCAAACAGCAGATACTACGAGGAT
>CAYUIL010000350.1:0-1775 GCA_964444715.1 uncultured Pirellulales bacterium
TGACTTTCATATATACTCACTACGAATCACCATACTCATACGATTTTTTTTGTTTTTTCAATCTGCAATCGCTCTGCATTTGTCTTAAAGTCTTAGTCAGGTGCTCGGCGAGCTTTCTGTCGCCCATTTGCTCCACTTCGTCAGCGGGAATGCATTTACCGTAGCAGATATCGATTCGTCTTCCGGGCGAGAAGAGCTTTCTGTCCCTTGGCCAGGCCTCGAAGGCGCCGTCGATAACGACCGGGACGACGGCGGCGGCTCCTCTTCTGCACAATAGTCCGAATCCGGGCTTGAAGGCAGTAATCTTTCCGTCGCTTGAGCGAGTAGCCTCCGGGAAGAGGCAAACGCCCCAGCCCTGCTTTAGCTTTTCGATGATTGTCTTCATCGCGGCCAAATCGGCAGTTCCCCTTTTAACGGGTATGGTATTCACCGAGGCGATGAGCCGGCCGAACAGCCCGCGGAAGAGCGAATCTCGTGCGAGAAAATACAGGGGCCTTTTCACGAATATGCCGCAGAGGACGGGGTCAAGGAAGCTCTGGTGGTTGCTAATCAGCACTAATGGCCCGTCCTCGGGGACATTTTCCCTGCCCGATGGGTGCAGTTTGAAAAACGTCATGCAGAAGACCTTGCAAAGCCATCTCGCGAACCGGAACCATCTCATTTTTGATTTTTTCTCAGGCATTTTTTTCTATGAGGTCCAAAAGCTTTTCCACGACCTCTTCGACGCTTAAATCAGTAGTGTCGACGGTAACGGCGTCGTCGGCGGGCTTCAAAGGCCCTACGGTCCTGTCGCTATCGCCAGCGTCTCTTGCTTCGATGTCCCTTTGTATCTGTTCGATATCAGCAGGCGTTGTTAATCCTTCATCTTTAGCCCTTCTTTTCGCTCTCTCGGCGGCCTGTGCGGTGAGGTAAAACTTTACATCGGCATCAGGAAAGGCCACCGTCCCCTGATCTCTTCCTTCGGTTACGATTTTGTCCTCATCGGCGGCAAGCTGTCTCTGCATCTGCACCAATCTATTTCGCATTTTCGTCGATGAAGCAATATAGCGAGCGTTGGCGGTTACGTCCGGCCGGCGCAAGCGGTCGGTGACATCGACGCCATCGATTGAGACGGTCATTTTATTTTTCCTGATGGCAAACTTAAATTGCTTTTTATCTAAAACATCAAGCAGCTTGCTTTCATCGTTCATATCGATGCCGGCCTGCATCGCAGCCAAGGTGACGGCGCGATACATCGCGCCGGTATCAAGAAAGCCAGCGCCAAGCCTTTCGGCCAGCATTGCTGCGACGGTGCTTTTGCCGCTCGCCGCGGGGCCGTCAATTGTAACAATCAAATCAGCCATATCAGTCGGATTGCTTATTTACCTTGATGACAATAATACTCGTATCGTCAACCTGCCGGGCAAGCCCTACGAACCGCCTTCTGTATCCGAGGATGTCTTTAACCATCTGTTCTGCCGGTTCAGCGGTGAACTTCATTGCGGTTTCGAGCATTTTATCTCTGCCCCACAATTCGCCGTCGAAGTTGGCGGCGTCGGTAAGGCCGTCGGTATAGAACAGCAGACAATCTCCGTCTTCGAGCCTTAAGTTTTCAATTTCATATTCAGCCTGTGCCTCGATTCCGAGTACAAATCCGCCTTTGTCGAGTTCGGTGATTTGCCCGTCTCTTATCAGCACAGTCGGCTCATGCCCGCAATTGCAGTAGGTTATAGTCTTTTCTTCAGCATCAATAATCGCAAAAAACAACGCCACGAACTCACCATCTTTACATTAGC
>CAYUIL010000351.1:0-958 GCA_964444715.1 uncultured Pirellulales bacterium
ACTCGGATTAAAATACGGCTTGTTGACCTCGCAAACCAGGAGAAGGTTATCTTCGAGCAGGGCCAGCCGGTGGATTTCAAAAACGTTAAGCAGATAGTCACAGTTGCTATAAACCTGATGGGTATCGTCTTTCAGCATACGGGCGAGTACCGTTTTCAGTTGTTTGCCAATGAGACGCTGCTCGGCGAACGGTCGGTCGTATGCAGGCAGGTTACCTTACCGCCCCCGGGCGCAAGGCCCACAGGTCCTCCCGAAGCCAGTTAAGAGACAAGTCCCTGATTTGTTGCTTGTTCTCGTACATTTTTGGCACGTATCCCGAAGATTTGAAGGCCCTATAATATAGGAATAATCGAAACAAAACAGGTATCATACGACTTTCGTGTCTCGGCAGACCCCAAAAGATTTTATCTGGATTACGCAAATTACCCATTTTAACTCAAGATTTTTAGAAGCTGCCGCCGATTTACTATCTATCCATTTTAACATTTAAGGGTTTCTCAAATCCCTTTGATGTTGATATAGGTAAAATGCCTGGCTAATATAAACTTGGAGACAGATTTATGATTCGAGAAGAAATCATTGAACGGTACTTAGATGCCTTGTTGAGAGGGGATAAGAGAGATTCGCGGACAGTCATTGAGGAAACGCTGCAGAGCGGAACTCCGACAAACCTGGTCTATATGGAGGTCGTCTGGCCCACGATGATGGAGATTGAGCGGCTGCTGCGGGCTGAACGGATAACACCCATGCAGGAACACCTTGCCACTCGTATTAACCGCACAATCGTGGACCAACTGCAGAACAAGCTCCCAAGGAGGCCGGCCAGGAACAAGAAAATCGCAGTGTGTTGCGCGCCAGAGGAGCTGCAGGAGCTTGGCGCCCAGATTATTACCGACTTGTTCGAGAGCGACGGCTGGGACGTGCGTTTCCTCGGCGGCGGCCTTACCAACGACGATAT
>CAYUIL010000351.1:968-1770 GCA_964444715.1 uncultured Pirellulales bacterium
GTACGCCCCGGATATACTGCTCATTTACGGAACAAGCCCTAAGCAGGCGCCTTCGGTTCGACAGCTTATAGACCGAATAAAAGACGTTAGCGCCCATCCTAATATGCAGATTATGGTTTCAGGGGGACTGTTTAACCGGGCCGAAGGGCTGTGGCAGGAAATCGGCGCCGACGCCTTTGCCGCCACCGCTGAACAGGCGCTGGAAATCGCCGCAGGCAAAGTGCCCATCGAGACGATATCGCGGACGATAAACCGCCGAAAGAGAAAACGGCTCAGCGCTCCTGCCGAGACACAGCAGACCGGCACAAAGAGTATTGCCTGCTGAATGAACCCAAACAGGCCGGGATTATCGCTTGTCCTTCTGGAGTTTGTATTCCACCGAATCAACTAAGGCCTGCCAGCTTGCCTCGATGATATTTTCCGATACGCCGACGGTGCCCCATATATCCGTCTTGTCGCGCGATTCGATAATGACGCGGACACGGGCGGCGGTGCCTGCCCTGGCGTTGACCACGCGAACCTTGTAATCAATCAGGTGTATATCTTTGATGCTCGGGTAGAAGTTCTCCAGCGACTTTCGCAAAGCGGCGTCGAGCGCGTTAACGGGGCCGTCGCCTTCGCCGACCACATGCTCGATTTTGTCGCCGACTTTCAGCTTGACCGTTGCCTCGGTGATAAGCTCGCCGCTGTTGCGTTTCTCAACCTTGGTGGCGTATCTTATAAGCTCGAAGGCGGGCTTGTATGTCCCCATAATCTTTCGGATGAGCAAATCGAAGCTGGCATCAGCCGCCTCGAACTGATA
>CAYUIL010000352.1:0-1763 GCA_964444715.1 uncultured Pirellulales bacterium
AGTATGTAGGTGCGGATAAGCATGATGCCCCTCAGATTTTCCCATTTGATTTCCCTACCGGGGCCGGCTTTCCAGCCGATGGCACCAAGGCGGGTGAACCTTTTTTGAGTCCGTCAATTAATCGCGATGGAGAAGCCCACAGGAATCTGCCGCCTGTGAAGCTGCACGCCCAGATAACGAAAAGCAACTGGGATATATGGACACGCTACACTCGCGGCGGCCAACAGGGCGTCTGGGATATGGAAAGGTTGACCAGCGAGGCCGACCCCAATACCAGTCCGCCAGGGGACACTAAGCCCAACAGCTATGGTTATCAGCAGGCAACCGCCTATGTCGGATATAAGCAGGAACTGACTAAAGACATCGATGTCGATTACGCATTCAGCTACGATATGCTCGATGTCGAGCGATACATACTTGAGAGGGCGAACGATGCCTATCGCGAAGATGAGTACTACGGCAAGGCGCTATTGCGATGGCAGCCCAATGACCGGCACAAGTTTGCCTTTGGCGGCGAGATTTCGCATCATGAGCTGGGCCTGAAAAGCCCCGGCTGGCCAAACACGGATGCGATAAACGCACGATTGGACCCTATGCAGCGATGGTCAACAAATATGTATTCTATTCTGGGTGAGCATCAGTGGACCATAAGCGACAAGTGGACGACCTTCGTCGGCGGCCGGCTTGACGACCACACACACACCGCCTGGATGTTCTCGCCCCGTGCGGCAGTGGTCCACTCGCCGACAGAGAAGGACACCTTTAAGCTGATGTGGTCGCGCTCTGTGCGTGCGAACTTTGAGGAAGAGATGAAAAACCAGGCCGACTCCGGCGGCGGTAATAGCGACCCGGAAAAGCTCGACAGCATCGAGCTTCGTTACGAACGACAGCACAGCAAAAACCTCGACCTGGCTGCATCGGTATTCGTTCATTACAACCTCGAACTCATCTCCTGGGACCAGGATGCCAACCACACTACCACCGTAGGCACACAAAGGGACTATGGCGCCGAGCTTGAGGCCTCTTACCATACCGAGGATACACGTTTGATGATTTCTCACGGGTATACAAAGCTTTATGACTTCTACCTTGAGCCGGGCAAAGACTCCACAATCATCACTGCCATGCCATACGGCTACGGCGACGACTTGGCCAACTGGTCCAATCATATAACCAAGTTAACGGCTCAGCACAAGCTCGATGACAAATGGACCCTTGATGCGTCACTTCGCATCTACTGGGGATTCCCTGGGATGAAGGACTGGAACAATTACAGAAACTACGCCAATACCCCAACTTCCCTTATCGAGTCCGGGTGGGAGCGTGCCTATCGTGGCAATTACTATCTGAACCTCGGTCTGCAGTACAAGCCGAGCAACAACCTCACCATCGGGCTTACCGGCTACAACCTGCTTGGTATCTTTAACGAGGACTTCAACAAGCGTAACTATTTGCGGAGCTACGGCGATTTCCGCTCGCATGCGCCTGCGGTGGCTGTGGCTATGATTTACAAATTTTAGGCGGCGAACCAAATTATGTTTATTAAGAAAACATTCTTTTTGATAAGTGCCGAGGAATGTGAAGGACTTAAGTTAAAATGAGTGGTATAAGAAAAATTTTATTTATCGCAAAATGCGGGCTTATTTTTTTCTTGATACTTTCTAACGGCTTGTGTTTTGCAGCCGAACGGGTAACGGTCTCAGTTATATTCTCATCTAACATCGAACCTTACCAGCAATCTTTGAGAGGATTCGAAGAATTTT
>CAYUIL010000353.1:0-1761 GCA_964444715.1 uncultured Pirellulales bacterium
GGCCTTATCATTTCTCATGGTATCGCTTTTGTCCGCTTTTACGCTCGTCTGAACCCTCACTTTCCGTGAGAGTTTTTCATGCTTATTTCTTGGATTTGTTACTTAAATAAGTTTATGGAAAATGGCCTTTTCAATATATACTATCGGATGGTTGATAAAAAACAGATGTAACATATCATATGTTTTACACAGGTATAATGAATGCCGAAAAACCCGGACGTCCGGATGTTATGTAAATGTTTTTGTCACTTGAGCGTAACGAAACCTTTATAAAGCTTTTTTACATATTCTAGTACATGAAAACGGGACATTCTGTGAACGATGCGATAGCGGCATTCATGGTAGTTTTCCTGATGCGTGTCCCTACAGCACGAAGATAGACAACTCCTGGTGGGACGCCGACGGATGCGAGGGCGGCATATACGGCTACGGCTCTCTTTATCTGAAGTGGCCTGACGCGCCTTTCACCAACGGGACCCACGAGGTCGAATCGGTCACCCTGACAGTGAGCGGCGTCAGCCAGGGCACAGATTTCGTCATACTTATCTGGAACGGCTACTCATGGTCGGCCCTTAACGGCGGGAGGCTGGACTTCGGGGGGGACTACGTTTATGACCTCCGCAGCCTTCCGGGGACCTACATGGACGGCTCCATGAGGATACAGGTGCTCAACAGGGGTCCGGAAACGCTTCACATAAGCGGCATACGGGCGGCCGTCGAGTACGAGAGCGTCCTGAGGGACCTGACAATAACGGTCAGGGACTGCGAGAGCAACAGGAAGCTCAAAGGCGTCGAGGTCACGGCGGACGGCCAGACCACCGAGACCGACAGCGACGGCGTGGCCGTGCTCCATCTTGCAAAGGAGAAGGTCTACGAGGTGGAGATAGGCGGCGATGATTATTACGAGATAGACAGGAGGGTCTACCTCTATGAAGACGATGATGCCGAGGTCTGCGTGTACCGCTTCGACGACCACGCCGTGGATGTCGACGACCTCGAGGTGGATGACGGCATAATAAGCTTCACGGTCAGAAACATAGGCAACGTCGACAATGACGACATCAGATACCGGGTATATGTCGGCGAGAACGTCATATTCGAGGGGTCCATGGTTCTTGACGCAGGGGATGATGACGACATTGTCGGAAGCTACAGCTTCGTGCCCGGAAGGCACAAGGTCAGGGCAAGGGCCCAGGCCGGAAGCTATGCGGATTCTGAGACGGTCACCTACTGCGTTGAAGGCTACACGGACAACTACATGTGCGGCTCTGACGGCAACGTCCTCAGGGAGATTGTCAAGTCCGGCTGCGTGAGCCAGTGGAAGGTCGCGGAGTACTGCAGGGAAGGGTGCGCGGACGGCAAGTGCACGTCCGACGGCGGAACGGTCCCCGCAGAAGATGAATACGGCGTCTGCGACATAGAGATAACCTCGTTCGATTACGCCGACGGCGTTCCCGCTAACAAGTACGAGGATCTCGATGTCGGGATAAGCAACGAGGGTGAAGGAACCAGGACAGTCACCGCGAAGCTTTACGTCGACGGCAGCTACGAGAGCACAAAAACGCTGACCGTGAAGGAAGGCGAGACACAGAGCGCGGGCTTCAGGTTCAGGATGTCAGAGGGAACGCACAACGTCAAGGTCATCGCGTCCGCATGCGGGGGCACGGAGAAGACTGCGAATGTTGTCAGCATAAAGGTCAATCCACCTGTCCTCGAGTCAGGCGGCGTTCCCGAGGGGCGCGAGCCCGAGGTGGCCCCGGA
>CAYUIL010000354.1:0-1741 GCA_964444715.1 uncultured Pirellulales bacterium
ATCCCTTAGTTTTCGTCAAAAGCGCGCAAGTTCGCGCCATAGGATGGAGAGGCCTCGTAGGTCTATCCAGACTATGGCGCGAACCCTCCATAGCCCGAAGGGCGAAGGAGGGTCGCTTTGAACAACGAACAATGAACTTCAGGCATCGAACATTGAAAGAAGGAGGGTTAGAAAATGGCGGTTATTCAAATAAAGGTCCCGGATTGGTTAGACAAAATTTGCGCCTGGCCGGCGGTGTGGTATCGGCGGTGCAAGTTCGGTTATCCATATCGCAGGATTTATTTGGGTGAGAACAAATTCACGATTGTTGACCCGCACGACTTTTATCGATTCAACTACTTCAATTGGTGCCCCAAGGAAAATGGCCCACGCACCTATGCCGTTCGGCTCATCAGTGCCCCTCATAACAGGACCAGAATTCTTTCATTGCACAGGGAGATTATGAAAGCTCCCCCCACCCTTCTGGTTGACCACAGAAACAGAAATGGCCTCGATAATCGCCGCGACAATCTCCGCCTCGCAACCCACTCACAGAACCAGTGCAATAAAGGAAAGTCCAGGTCAAATTCCTCTTCACAATTTATCGGCGTCTATTTCGAAAAACGCTCCAGCCGATGGGTCGCCAAAATCGTCCTCCACGGAAAAAGAATCTGGCTCGGCCGCTTCAAAGATGAACTCGATGCGGCAAAGGCGTATGATAAGGCCGCAAAGAAATACCATAAAGATTTTGCCCGACTCAATAATGTTTAGGTTATTAAACGCTATGGCTTCTTTGGATGAACCGGGCCCCACTTGAGTATCAAGTCCTTGCCCTGGGCAAAGTCGGGTATCGAAAGCGTCCCCTCTGCTGAGTAGTCCTTGCTCACCCAGGCGTTGACGGACGCGGTGCCTCTCAGCACGTTCTCCTTTCGCAAGCCACGCAGCTCATAAGGTCCCATGATTATGACGTACAGCTTCGACCTGTCCTTGCCTTTCTGGTCTTCGTAAATTTTAAGCGGGTAGATGTTCCCGGAAAACGAATTCAATGTCTTATTCGTCTGCTCATCGGTCCAAAGGTCCGCCGAGTAATGCCACCCCCCAAAGTCGAACTCGCCCTTCCAGAATGATATCGCGTCAAAATTCTTAAACACTGCCACGTTCAACGTCCCCATCGGCTTGCCGTCGTTGAGTAATTCCACTTCATAACACAATTCTTTCTTGAGCTTTGGCTGGGCGCGAAACGGCCCACGCCTCCCGCTCATACCGTATCCCTCCAGCATTCCTCCCCATATCATATGTCCTTCTTCCCATGGCTTGACGTTCGGGTCCGAATATCTGTCTTTCTCCGTCCCCTCCCACGCCGCAAAAGGATTGAATGCGCCGGAGTACATCACCATTATTATCATTGCCAATCCTATTGTCAGGACAAAAACAAGCAGCAGCCCAAAACCCGGCCGATTCATACTGCCGTTTACACGAATCCGCGCGTCGTTCATTTGTGTTTCTCCCTTTTGACTTGTCTTTCTCATTTTCCCGCTGCGTTTTTCTCACGTCCGGCAACTATCGCGCACGCTGCATCCGGCCCAATTCCGCAGCGACGCGTCAAATCCTAAAGCCGACCATTGCGAGTGTCAACCCTCATAACTCAAACCTGCTCTCCTTTCGCCAGTTCATACATTCCGTGCCCGCTGTCGCGCAATCTGCCCTGCCGGCACAATTCCTCCCACACCTCGCGAGGAAACTGCCTGGGTGGCTGTATCGC
>CAYUIL010000355.1:0-1736 GCA_964444715.1 uncultured Pirellulales bacterium
GGAGGGAAAAATCTTAGTGCCGATGAACGTTAGTTGTGGACAAATATCCCCATCTGGGGGAGATCCTTCGCTTCACTCAGGATGACATTTGCGCTTTGACGGCATTTGTGCTTTTTTGATAGGCTCTTACTCTCAATGCCTCGATGGTTCATACTTTGGTGGAATATCATAAGTTTAGTGAGTCTCAGATAGAGAATGTCGGGTAGCCGGCGGCTGTTAGCCCGCCGGAAAGGGCGTGAATTACCGCCGGCGACTGTTAGCCGCCGGCTAGTAAATACGACGTTATTATTCTGATACTCAATAGCGGCTCTCTCGTGTCCTTGGTGTTCTTGTGGATTTGATTCTTAAAACTCATCCTCAATCACCGTGAACGCCTTGGTGACCGGCGCCGGGGGTTTCCTCGGACGCTACATTGTTGAAAAACTCTTAGCCCGGGGCGACCGCGTTCGGGCGTTGGTCCGTCGTCCGGTGCCGGAGTTCTCGGTTCTCGGTGTGGAGACGGTGCTGGCGGACTTGCGCGACCGGTCAGCGGCGGTGTCGGCCTGCCGGGGCGTCGATTGCGTGTTTCACGTGGCCGGATTGGCGGGCGTCGGCCTGATCGGGAAACCGTTTTACGAGACAAACTATTTAGGCACCAATTCCGTGATTCAAGGTTGTCTGACCCACGGGGTGACTCGGTTGGTGTACACCAGCAGTCCGTGCGTGGTGTTCGACGGCAACGACCTCTGCGGCATCGACGAATCCGCCCCTTATCCGGCCCGATGGCTTTGCCCCTACGCCCGGACCAAGGCCCTGGCCGAACAGGCGGTTTTGAAGAGCAACGGCCGGCAGGGGCTTTTGACCTGCGCCTTGCGGCCGCATCTGATCTTTGGGCCGCGCGATCGCGCGCTATTTCCCAAAATCATCTCCCGGGCGAAAAGCGGCCGGTTGTATCGCGTCGGCGACGGGACAAACCGAATGGATGTCACTTACGTGGAGAACGCAGCGGAAGCCCACCTTCAAGTTGCCGACGCCCTGGCGCCGGGATCGCCCGTGGCGGGCAAGACCTATTTCCTCAGCCAGGGCGAGCCGGTGAATTGTTGGCAATGGATCGACCGGTTGCTGGGAGTCGCGGGATTGCCGCCGGTGAAAAAAGCCATCACCTTTTCCACCGCCCGGCGTTTGGGCGCCGGTTTCGAGGTCTTCTATAAGTTGTTCCGCTTGCAAGGCGAGCCGCCGATGACCCGGTTCCTCGCCGCCCACCTGGCCCGATCGCATTACTTCGACATCTCCAGGGCGAAAGCCGACTTTGGTTATCATCCGTCCATCTCCACTGCCGAAGGTCTGCACCGTTTGACCGATTGGACCGCGGAAAACTCTTCGCCAAGCTAAACGGGAGTATCATTTCTTCAATTTTTTGATCCAACCCCCCGCATAGATTGAGAATTCTCCGCCGTGCTCAGGGCTTATAGAGGAGGATTTATGTCCTCTAATCTCTTGACAAGCATTCTTATTTTGGTAAATTTATTTTTTTAAGACTCGCGCAGAAATCATCTATTCAAAAAGGAGGCTGGACATTCTTGTCCGGCTCGAAAAGGCAGCCGGGAATAACTGCCCTCCTGAAAAAAACAACTTCCGATCGAAAAATTCGTCTCTGAAGAACGATACGAAAGTTTTTTCACCTTGACATTCCAGGAGGAACCGGTCATGAGACACACCACAGAAAGAGCGGGGATAAGTTGGGCGCTGAGGATGGA
>CAYUIL010000356.1:0-1731 GCA_964444715.1 uncultured Pirellulales bacterium
GTTGGTTCCTATCACGTTGACAAACTGTCCGGCGGCGACATTAAAGTTCTCGACGTCGAGTATCGTTCGCCCGGAACGCCGGACGGTAACGTTTGAAAGCTCTATACAGCCATTATCCATCATTTTTCGCTTTCGAGTAATCCCGAGATGTTCTCAAGCAGCAGCGAATCGAAGGCGGGCATGTTACCATGACTTGTCGGAAAATTACCGAACACAACCATTTTTGCGTTCAGCCGGTCGGCCAGCGCCCCGGCAAGGGCCGCTCCTTCCTGCCGATTCGCTATCACAAATTTTACATTTTTGCCCTCTGCCTGCCGGAGCGACAGGTTTATGCCCGCGGGCGTTTCAATATCGCTGCCGACAAACGTCGCAACGACATCCAGCCCGAGCCATTTGGCGAATACGGCCTGATGGCTTGATGCAAGGACCGGGGCGTTTTTTAATCCTGACCGCTCTATCTGTGTATTGATATCCGCAGCAAGCGCGTCCAATCGTCCTTCAATCAACTCAATACGCTTGTCATATTCCGCCCGCTTCGCGGGGTTATCTTTTGAAAGCGCATCGGCGACACTTCGTGTAACAGCCATATATGTATCAGGTGTGCACAGCCCCTGCGGGGCCTCAATGCTGCAAACTTTCAGGCCTCGTTCCTGAAGCCGGGACAGGGCGTCGCCAATCCCGCTCTGAAAATCGAACAACAATAATACTTTGCACCTGCTTAACTGCTCAACCTGTGCAGGTGAGATGTCGAAATGTCCCGGGCACATTCCCGGCGGAGACAAGCTGACAACCTCGGTCTGGCTGCCGCAGAGGTCTTTGACTACGCTCAGCAGATAAGCATTGGACACGGCGATTTCCGGTTGTTTTTTGGAGCCGTTGTTTTCCTTGCAACCGGTAATGATTCCTGTGACCAGCAACAATAATAAATAGGAAAAACAACATCTTGACACTTACATACTCCCTCCAAAAGACCCAATCTGTGACCCGTTTTTCAGGCGCATTCTTACGATAAAGCCCTTGCGTTTCTTGGGCGTGTACCATAACTCTTTTGGTACGGGGTACCTCTTAAAGTTCTTGCCCTCGAAGCCCAATTTTTCTTCGAGCCATTCCTCGCTAAATCTCGGTCCCAAACTGAAAACCACCCAGCTCACCGGCAGCAGCAGGGCGAGCGAGCTCTTGCTTTCCAAGTACAGATTGCTTTCGTTGGTGTCAGGGCGCCACCGGCCTTCGTTCGGCTCGATGCTGCTGCTGGTAGGAAAGTTTTCAGGTATCCAGAGTTGTGCCAGTATCCACTTGTGTATGATGTTTCTGTCCTTGATTACCTCGCCGACACTACGATACTTGTAGGTGCGTCCGCGGTTGAACCGGTCCTCCATAATTGTTGACATAGCTTCTTCTTTCGGCTTAGAAGGCAAATAATCACCATCGACCAGGGCCTTCGGAATTTGATACAAATGGTGGGTCAACCTGCCGCTAATGCAGTCCTCCTGGGTCGGGGGAAATTTCCGGCTGTCTTCGAAATACATCTCCAAGGCGATACCAATCTGGCGAAGCTCGACATCAACGGCGGTGACCCTGGCTTTCTCTCTCGCTCTCGACAGCGCAGGCATCAGGATTCCCATCAATATCCCAATGACAGAAATAACGACCAACAGTTCTATTAGTGTAAAACCTCGTTTCATTCGTTAAGAACGCAACACAAGGGTCGGGGGCACAGGGCGACCTACAGTC
>CAYUIL010000357.1:0-1729 GCA_964444715.1 uncultured Pirellulales bacterium
ATTATTCGGCACGGTCGGTGATTGTGATAGGGCCGACGATGAAGCTGCATCAGTGTGGATTGCCGAAGAGGATTGCGCTGGAGCTATATCAGCCGTTCATTATCCGCCGGCTAAAGCAAAGCGGGCTTGCCGACACCATCAAAAGCGCCAAGAAGATGATTGAGCGTCGCGGCGAGCAGATATGGGACATTCTGGAAGATGTGATTCATCAGCATCCGGTGCTTCTTAACCGTGCACCGACTCTGCACCGGATGGGCGTTCAGGCCTTTGAGCCGGTCCTCGTGGAAGGCAACGCGATAATGCTGCACCCGCTGGCGTGCAAGGGGTTTAATGCGGACTTTGACGGCGACCAGATGGCCGTGCATCTGCCTTTGAGCATTGAGGCGCAGGCCGAGGCGCATACGCTGATGATGACGACAAACAACGTTTTCTCGCCTGCAAACGGTTCGCCCATGGTGGGACCTTCGCAGGATATGGTGCTGGGAAATTACTATCTGACCTGTATGTTGCCGGGCCTGAAAGGCGAAGGTGCAGTTTTCAAGGATACGTTTGAGGCGCTGCTTGCTTATGATATGGGCAAGATTGCCTTGCACGCCAGGATTAAAGTCCGGATTAACAAACTCGTGGTCAATGAAGGCCAGCACGCGACGAAGATCCAGACACGGGATGGAATTCGGGCGGTTGTGGTTGAGACGGCAGCGGGCAGGTGTATTTTCAACGACATCCTGCCGGCGAAGATGCCGTTCTACAACTGGGTGATGGGACAAAAGCAGTTGAGCCAGGTAATCAGCGACTGTTACGAGATTGCCGGCAGCGCCGCGACCATTGATTTGCTGGACAAGATAAAGGACCAGGGGTTCAGGCAGGCGACTCTGTCGGGGCTGAGCTTCGGGGTGATGGATTTGAAGGTTCCGCCCAAGAAGCAGGAGATTATCGAAGATACGGAAAAGAAGGTCAAGAAGATACAGAAGAACTATCTGGCCGGCGTATTGACCGAGGGCGAGCGGTATAACCAGGTTATCGACGCCTGGACCAATGCGCGCGTGGCGGTAACCAGTGAAATGATGCGAGGACTTAAGGAGGATACAAAGGAGGACGGCTCGCTGTATTTGAACCCGATTTACATTATGAGTATTTCCGGCGCGCGAGGCAGCGTTGACCAGATTCAGCAGCTTGCGGGAATGCGTGCACTGATGGCCAAACCCGGCGGGGAGATTATCGAGACGCCGATTAAGTCGAACTTCCGCGAGGGGCTGACTGTTCTTGAGTATTTCAGCTCGACGCACGGTGCGCGGAAGGGGCTTGCGGATACGGCGTTGAAAACCGCCAACTCCGGGTATCTGACGCGCAAGCTTATCGATGTGTCTCAAAACGTTATAGTTACCGAGCGGGACTGCGGGACACTGCAGGGTATTACCAAGAGCACGATTGCCAGGGGCGAGCAGGTAGATATACCGTTATCGCAGCTTATTATCGGCAGGACGGCCAGAGACAACATCCGTAATCCGATTACCGATGAGATGATTGTTCGGGAAAACGAGGTAATAACACCTGAGGCGGCGGCGAAAGTTGAGGCAATGGGGCTTGATGCAATCAGGGTGAGGAGTCCTTTGACCTGCGACAGCGCCTTTGGCATTTGTGCGAAGTGTTACGGCTGGGATATGAGCACCGGACAGCTTGTTGAGGAGGGGCTGCCGGTGGGTATTGTAGCGGCGCAGTCGATTGGCGA
>CAYUIL010000358.1:0-1706 GCA_964444715.1 uncultured Pirellulales bacterium
TGATGCGTGCGGGTGTGTTGTGGCACTTTCTGAAACATTAACGGCCCTCGGCAAAAACGTGAAGATATTACTGCTGTCGGAATTGCCGCGGTGGTACGAGTTTCTATTCGAGCAAAAGTCCGCCTTAAGCGAGACCTCGCCTTTGGGCGGGCCGGAAATCTTCAGCGAAAAAACAAAAATAAACTCCGATTTAATCGTTATCGTCGATACCAATACCTACAATCAACTGCCTGGACTTGACAAATATCTAAAACAGATGGACAAATCTGTTCTGGTAATAGACCATCACGCAACTCCCGTAAGGGATGCCTTACGGCACAGCGGCGACCTCGGCGATGTTGAGCTCATCGACAGTTCTGCCGCAGCTACGGCACTGATTGTTTTTGATTTATTGAAATACGCCGATTGGCCAATTACAAAAAAAATCGCAGAAGCACTTTTTGTGGCAATCTCCACCGATACGGGCTGGTTCCAGTTTGATAACACCGACACGAGGGCGGTTAGGGTTTGTGCCGAGCTGATTGACGCCGGCGTAAGTCCTTCACGGATGTATCGCGATTTATACCAAAACTTTTCACCGCAGCGATTCAAACTAATGACTGCGATGCTCAATACACTCGAACTGCATCTCGACGGACGTTTCGCAGTGCAGCATTTATCACAGGCCGACTTCAAGCAGGCCGGTGCCAAATTTAGCGACACTGAAAATTTAATCGATGAGTGCCGACGGATAAGCGGCGTCGAGGCGGCGGCTTTGCTTGTGGAACAGGCGGACGGGCAGGTAAAAATTTCACTGCGAAGCAGAGGAGCTATCGACGTTTGCAAAATCGCCGAGAAGTTCGGCGGCGGCGGCCACACGATGGCTGCGGGCGCCCATCTGCCCGGACCAATTGAAAACGCAAAAAAACTTATTTTCGATGCCGTGGCAGAAGAGTTTGAGCAGTCCACCTAAACCAGCTTCCAGAACAAAGACTCAACTTATCGTTCGCCCGTCTCGCCTTCGGCTTGCCGAGGCGGGCAGGTTTTTGCCCAATGAAGTGCGAGGGTCTTTAGGTCGGCCAAATCGACGGTGCCGTCGCCGGTAATATCACCTTTGAAAGGGCCCTTTTGTAGATAACCTCGCGCCAAGAGGCAATAGTCCTTGAAGTCGATTTTACCATCGCTGTAAATATCAGCCTCGCTACAATCATAGCAAGTCTTAAGCCACTGTTCACAAAAAGTACTTAAGTCACGATGGTCGATTTTGTTATCGTCAACTAAATCCGTCTTTAGCGGATTTTGGTCTTTGAGCCATTCTTTGGCAAAGATGCAATAATCTT
The DNA here is from genome assembly GCA_964444715.1 of uncultured Pirellulales bacterium. Taxonomy (GTDB): domain Bacteria; phylum Planctomycetota; class Phycisphaerae; order Sedimentisphaerales; family Anaerobacaceae; genus Fen-1362. The sequence goes on from CAYUIL010000358.1 coordinate 1,320, forward strand.
GGAAATCGACAAACCAATCACCGGTAAAATCGCCGCAGGGTACTGCCGGGCCAATATCTGCGAAGATGCCGTAGCCTGAGCCGTCCTGGCCGTAGCTTTGCCAGGCCGCGACAAACTCACCGGTTTCTTTTAGCGCTACAACAGGATATCTCTGGTCACCGACGACATAAGTATTTATCTGCAATTCGTCGCCGATGGGCCTGTACCACTCGTCAAATCGCCGGCCGAATCTGTCCCTTTCGCTGCTGTTTGGTTCTTCCTCGCTGTTCCAGACAATTACGAACTCGCGTTTGCTGTTGATTGCAGCCTTTGGGTACTGTTGCGTGCCGGCAGTAGCGGAATTAACAAGAAACTGCTCGCAGAGCGGCGAGCCGTTAAAGTGGTAAC
>CAYUIL010000359.1:0-1699 GCA_964444715.1 uncultured Pirellulales bacterium
GACCAACTCATATCGTCGTCTTGTGCCGGGCTTCGAGGCGCCTGTGAATCTTGTGATGAGCGCACGTAACCGCTCTGCCGGCGTACGGATACCGATGTACTCGTCGAATCCGAAGGCGAAACGGCTTGAGTTTCGCTGCCCGGACCCGACTGCAAACGGGTATCTGGCGTGGACGGCGATGCTGATGGCGGCCATAGACGGCATAAAGAATAAGATTGACCCTGGTGAACCACTGGATCGCGATATTTATGAGATGACGCCGGAAGAGCTGGATAGGTATCCAAAAACCCCCGGCTCACTGGCTGAGGCGATTGATGCGCTCGAGAAGGACCATAAATTCCTGTTGGCAGGTGATGTGTTCACCGAGGACGTCATCGAGACGTGGATTGCCTGGAAGCGGGAAAAGGAGATAAAAGAGATAGCGTTGCGGCCGCATCCGCATGAATTCAATTTGTACTACGATAGTTGAGATAGCCAGGCCAGAATGTAAAACAGCTGCATCGCACTCATTAAAACGTGATTAGCATTGGGTTGCGGGCCAGACCTGATATTAGCAGTTTCTGTAAGGACGCTGTTAGGACAAGTCTGGCCTGTCCCTTGAAAGAAAGTTTAATTGGAAATTATACTTTTTTTATTAAAATGGGCAGCAGATTTGTAGCTTTATTTTTTAAGGTGGAAGGATGTCGTCAGTCCCGCAAAATCGGGGTTTATATGAAACTCGCCGTGAACACGACGGCTGCGGTATCGGTGCAGTCGTTAATATCTCAGGACATCGTGAACATTCTATCATTGAATACGGCAAGCAGATACTGATAAACCTGCACCATCGTGGTGCTACCGGTGCCGACGAGACCACCGGCGACGGCGCAGGTATTCTTTTTCAGATTCCACACGAGTTTTTTTTTGCCGAAGCTGAAAAGCTCGGCTTTTCGCTGCCAATGCCGAACCAGTACGGTATAGGCATGGTGTTCGGCTCTAAAGATGCAAAACTCAGGCAGGAATGTGATACGATACTCGAAGATGCAGTAGGTCATTATGGTATGGAGGTACTCGGCTGGCGAGAAGTGCCGACAGACAGCATCTGTCTTGGTCAGATAGCATTGGCTGCGGAGCCTTCCATCAGGCAGATTTTCGTAAATGGCGGGGAATTCAAGGACGAGATTCTGGAGCGACGTCTCTATCTGGCTCGCAAACGCGCAGAAAAATTGGTCAGGGAAAAGTTCGGCGACGAAGGCGAGGATTTCTATATCACTTCGCTTTCCTGCAGAACAATCTGCTATAAAGGAATGTTTATGGCCTGGCAGCTGTTTGCCTATTATCCTGACTTGGCGGATGAGCGGGTAACTTCAGCCCTTGCTATAGTGCATCAGCGATACAGCACCAATACTTTTCCTAATTGGCGTCTTGCTCAGCCGTTTCGCTGCATTGCCCATAATGGTGAGATAAATACGCTCAGCGGCAATCGCAACTGGATGCGGGCCCGCCAGAAAAATATGGCCAGCGAGTTATTCAGTGATAACATCAGTGATTTGTTTCCGATTTTGACCCCTGAGATGAGTGATTCTGCCTGCTTTGACGGCACACTTGAGCTTCTTGTCAGAGCCGGTCGAAGCATGCCTCATTCAATTATGATGATGATACCGGAGGCCTTTGGCCCAAAGTATCATATCAGCACGGACAAGCGTGCATTTTACGAATA
>CAYUIL010000360.1:0-1694 GCA_964444715.1 uncultured Pirellulales bacterium
CTCCGGGTTATGGGCCCGACGAGCTACCAGACTGCTCTACCCCGCGGTCAATAATTCAAAACCGGAATCTACCAGTAAAATTCACTCATATCAAGAAAAAACCCCGTTACAACTCGCTTTTGATTTTCGCTGCAAGCGTCTCAGCTTTACCCTGTGCATATTTATACGAGGGCCATTGTGCGAAAACTCCGTCGCCTGCCTTTCGCGGCACGATATGAAAATGCAGGTGGTCAACAATCTGCCCGGCGGCCCTGCCGTTATTGCACAACACGTTGTAACCATCGGCACCGGTCGCCGAGGCAATCGCCCCGGCAATTTTACTCAAGCGAGTCCAAATCTCGCCCAGAAGTTCCGGCGGGCAATTATGCACCTGCTCGACATGCTTACGCGGCATAACGAGCGTGTGGCCGTCGCTTACAGGCCCGATATCAAGGAACGCAACGACAACCTCGTCCTCGTAGACCTTGGTTGCTGGTATCTGCCCTGATGCTATCTTGCAGAAAATGCACTCCTGTGCGCTCATTCGCCGAGCCCCTCACTAAGCACTTATGGAAAAATTACTGCGCCGCGACCGCGCTTTCAGCAGGTTGTTTCTCCTTCGCTCGCTTGCCTTTCTTGCCGCCCTTTGGCTTTTTCTCAATGTGTTCTGCGCCAACCAACTGGAGCAAAACCAATTCGCCGTTATCACCCAGCCGTCTTTTCGCCAGGTGAATAATCCGCGTATACCCGCCGGCCCTGTCCAGATATCGCGGGCCAAGCTCGCTGAACAATTTCCCGATTATCGTGCCCTTCCTGACGAGCTTGCCTTCTTCCTCTTTGATTATGTCGCGGTCACCCAGCAACGCTATTGCCCGCCGCCTGGCTGCCAGTGTCCCCTTTTTCGCCAGCGTAATCAGCTTCTCGGCGAAACCCTTTACTTCCTTTGCCTTTCGGATAGTCGTCGAAATCGTCTCATGCTCAAAAAGCGAGGCCGTCATATTGCGGCGCATAGCCAAACGATGCTCGCTTGTTCGACCTAACTGTCTGCCTGCAACTCTGTGACGCATAAACCAAAATTCCCCTTTACGCCCCGCTGCAAAAACGCAGGGCAAAACACAAAAATCAATCTATCCCCGCCATTCCCAGCGACAAGCCGATATCCGCAAGCTTCCTCTTGACCTCTCGCAAGCTGGTCTTGCCGAAGCTGCGAATCTCCAGCAACTCCGCTTCCGTCATTTTAGCGAGCTGTCTGACGGTCTCAACCTTCACCGATTCGAGGCAGTTGCTCGCCCGAACCGAAAGCTCAAGCTCCTGAATGGGCATATTCAGCTTGACTTCCATTTCTTTATCCACCATGGGCTGGGGTTCTTCAACCGCCGCCTCGCCCGCCACCGTTTCGGCTCCCACCTCGCTGTATTGCACGAATGGATTGATGTGCTTGCGCAGAATCTTCGCCGCCTCGACCAGTGCCATATCCGGCGTAACGGCACCATTAGTCCATATCTCAAGTATCAGCCGGTCATAATTGGTCCTCTGCCCGACGCGCGTGTCCTCAGTGGCATAACGGACCCTTGTTACGGGTGAATACGCCGCATCGAGCACTACCCTGCCGATTTCCTGCTCGTATCTGTCAGCCACAGCAAGCCGTTCCGAAGCGGGAACATAACCACGACCGCTTTCAACCACCATCTCCATCTCGAAATTCACATCTTTGG
>CAYUIL010000361.1:0-1677 GCA_964444715.1 uncultured Pirellulales bacterium
AAGAGCAGGAATACATCGACTCGATTATAGAAGACGTCCGCTGGCTCGGCTTCGACTGGCAGGACAGATTATATTATGCTTCGGACTACTTCAAGCAGATGCACCAGTACGCTGTTCAGCTCATAAAAGCCGGCAAGGCCTATGTCTGCGAATTAACCGCTGACCAGACGAGAGATTATCGCGGCACCCTGACTAAGCCGGGAAAAGACAGCCCATATCGCAGCCGCAGCGTAGAAGAAAATCTCGACCTGTTCGAGAGGATGAAAGCCGGCGAATTCCCGGATGGTTCGCGGACTTTGCGGGCAAAAATAGATATGGCACATCCGAACCTGAATATGCGTGACCCTGTTATGTATCGCATCCTGCACGCGGCCCATCCCCGAACCGGCGATAAGTGGTGCATCTACCCGATGTACGACTGGGCGCACGGCCTTGAAGATTCCATCGAAAAAATCACCCATTCGATTTGCACGCTCGAATTTGAAAATCACCGCCCTTTGTATGACTGGTTCCTTGACCAGTTAGGTGTCTTCCATTCCCAGCAGATAGAGTTCGCCCGCCTCAATCTTTCTTATACCGTAATGAGCAAGCGCAAGCTCCAGCAACTGGTGCAGAAAGGTCTTGTCAGCAGATGGGACGACCCGCGAATGCCGACTATTAGCGGCCTGCGAAGACGCGGCTATTCACCCTCAGCTATCCGAAACTTCTGCAGGGTCATCGGCGTCAACAAGTTCAACAGCACTATTGATATCGCGCTACTGGAGCACTGTCTCCGTGATGATTTGAACAAAACATCTGCACGCGTTATGGCTGTTCTCAAGCCGCTCAAAGTAATCATTGATAACTATCCTGAAAATAAGGTTGAAGAGCTTGAAGCTATAAATAATCCCGAGGACGCCGCTGCCGGCACCCGGAAAGTTCCTTTTTCGCAGGAGCTTTACATCGAGCGAGATGATTTTATGGAAGAGCCTCCGAAAAAGTTTTTCCGCCTTGCGCCAGGCCGGGAGGTTCGCCTAAGATATGCGTACTTTATTACCTGTAAGGACGTCGTTAAAGATGCAAACGGCGAGATTGTCGAGCTGCACTGCACCTATGACCCGGCTACGCGAGGCGGTGACGCTCCAGACGGCCGCAAGGTCAAATCTACGCTTCACTGGGTCTCTGCTCTGAACGCACTCAAAGCCGAGGTGCGCCTATACGATAATTTATTCACAAAGGAAAACCCGGACGATACAGAGGAAGACAAGGATTTCACCACCAACTTGAATCCCAACTCTCTGGAAGTTTTGACCGACTGTTTTGCAGAGCCATCTTTGAAAGATGCAAAACCATTAAATCTCTATCAGTTCGAACGGCTCGGCTATTTCTGCGTTGACCCCGACAGCTCGCCCCCAGCGGGCTCCCCCGGCAAACTTGTATTCAACCGCACGGTTACTTTACGCGATACTTGGGCAAAAATCCAAAAAACACAGGAGAAAGGATAAACAGACCAAGCGGAATCTTTTCATTTAAAGAAAATCATCTTCAAAGAAGCGAGGAGCAATACCGCCCCGAAAATCTTTCGTAAAGCATCATCCGGAATTTTCATTGCGAATTTAGCACCGAGAAGCCCCCCTACAAAGAAGCCCAGACATATAAGCCCTGCTATTTTCAAATCCACGAAGCCCTGCTTATAAT
>CAYUIL010000362.1:0-1677 GCA_964444715.1 uncultured Pirellulales bacterium
GCGAAGATGGAGCAGGCCTCGCCGTGGAAGCCGCCGCAGTTGGCAAAGAAGACGGAGTTTTCGGCTGAGTATTGTTTTGCAAGTTCGGTGCCCTGGCCGACGAAGCAGTTGGAGAGGATTGTGCCGTCGGTGACTTTAGAGCCGGAGCAGATGATGAAGTTATGGGCGAAGACGCCCGGTCCGATATAGACGGGGTCCTGTGGGCAACTGTTGACGGAGCCGTTTTCGAGCCGGCTGGCGGCCTCGATGGTTGCAGCGGGGCCTATCCTGACGTTCTTGATGGTTCTACTATTGAGAATTTTTGCCCCCGCCCCCACAAGCCCCATCGAGGAGGATGCGGAAGCGGCATACCGGCTAATCATCGTCCGCAATTTCTCGATGACCTTTGGCCGGTGCCGATAAAGTGCGATTATGTATGCCAACTGGGCCGATAAATGGTCGTAGATGGGTATCTCCCTGCCGCCTGCCTCATTGATGACGACGACGTCGGTGCCGTTGCCGAAGCTGGTTTGGCCGTCTATGGCCAGCAAGTCAATGTTCTCGATAACAGCATCATTCTCGATTACGTAATTGGCAATGTAGCTTTTGACCTGGTTGATATAGACATTGTTGCCAATATAGCAGTTGTGGATGGTTGCGTTGGAGATACCTGCGGGGCGGGTCAGGCCGCCGCAGAAGCGGACCTCTTTTTGGAATAGACCCAGGCGGACATCGCCTGAAAAGTGGGTTGTTCTTACCCGCTCAGGGCTGAAGCCGTCGGCCACCTGCACCTTTGACCAGTCGGGGCAGGTGCAGCCCTGGTTGGTCAGCCGGGTGATTTCGGCGGAGGTTAGAGCACGCCATTTGGATGCCATTTTCGCTTCTCCTGTTTTATTGGACTTTTCTGTGACGGTATCTGCGTCAGCAACGAGTGATTACCGGGCCAAACGCTACGCAGCACGACCGCAACGGTGCTGACTGTTTAACAGCCGGCAAAGGCCAGGTCAAGAGATTTCCGGCGACCGGGAGGGTGAAAATTTGCATACGGATTTCCAGTTACAATAATTTAAGAAATGTGCGCATAAAGTTTATAGCGATGGGTTGGGAGGTGCCGATGAATCTTTATGTAACCGACAGCATCTTTGCCGGTCGGGTAATCCTGGGATTTTTTCACAGGTACGGAAATATGTCGAATCAGCCGAGAGTGGCGAGGGTATTGGTGGTCCTGCTGGCCTCGATGACGACGGGTGCGGTTGTTTTGATGGCATTGGGCAATCATCCGCCGTCAGCAGGGCCGTTCTGCCTTTCGACGTATTATCGGCTTGACTCTGTCCGGCAGGCGGTTTACTCCCGTGTTACGCAGGCGCCCGGCCGATGGGAGAGTATCGAGGTTTATTACAGCGGCACAAAGGCCGGCAACATCGACCAGCTTTCGTCGCTATCAGGTCTGGCCAGCTCCGACGATATCAACTGCCACTTCGTCGTCTGCAACGGCTTAGGCGGCGGCGACGGCCAAATCCAAACCACCGAAAAGTGGCAAAAGCAATGGTCGGTAATCCCCGACAATACCTGGTATGGCAGCAGCAGAACCATAAGGGTATGTCTCGTCGCTGACGGCAGAAACGTTCGTCCCACCGATTCGCAGATTAAAAGGGCCGAGGCCCTCGTTGAGACCCTGTCGGGAAAGTTCAGCGTCCC
>CAYUIL010000363.1:0-1664 GCA_964444715.1 uncultured Pirellulales bacterium
TATTGTTCCGAACAAGTCCGCCATAAACACACCCTGCCCCACTTCCCATATTGCAGCGGGTAAGGTCTTTCGCACAGGGTCTATCTGCAGCGCTGAGTACCACAGGACCACGATAATCAGCGTGCTGAAAAGCGAGGCGCGGATTATCCCCGTCAAATCGGATATCCCGACGTACCGCCACCAGCCGCGATACTGCTTGAACAGCCCGAAAATCACTATCTTGACGGCAACGAAAAACACCAGCAGAACCGGATACTGCCCAATGAGCCACTCGGTTCTGAGCTGCATATTCGAGGTTACAAGAAATGACAGCATCAGCGAGCCGGCGAACACAACGATATGCGCCAATACTATCAGAGGTCTGCGAAATCTCAGCAGCAGCTTCGGCGAGGATTGGAAAGCCGTTGGATTTGAATCCTTATATTTTGTCTGTGTATCTAAGCCCGGTTCAGTCATAACCTAATATCGTCAAACCCAGCCCCATGCATTATTTGCGCCAACGATTTTATCACCCCTTAGGCTGACTGTCAAGAAACTCCGCCACGCTGTTGTAACCGGTCAGTTACAAGTGGCTTTTGATTCGTAGCACGGCCAAGATGGCCGTGCTACTGGTCCGCCCCACCCATACCGGTTACCAGTTTTTCAATAAATCTCTTGCACTCTATGCCTCATTTTTGATATAATAAGAGCACAGTTTGCAATATTCCGTTCTTTTGAAATCAATCGGGAGAGTTTCTGCAAAATGACTACCGTTGGGAGAAGGGTTACGTAAGGCAAAGAGCAAAGGAACTATTAAGATGAAAAGAATTGCCTTTCTGCTGGTTTTACTTTTGGCGCCGGTCATCCAATCGGCCTCATTTCAACCCGCTCTGGTTAAGGACCCTTTCAACACGGCCCAATTCTACGGATTTATTCCAGCCGATAATGAAGGCAATTACTGGTGGCGGGTCGATTTTTCGGTACCTGACGGCAACTACAATACCTATTCCAAATACATCTGTATCGACCAGGTTTTTCTTGGCAAGCCCCGTAAAGGCAAAGTCATTGTCGGTTACGGCGGGACGGAGTGGACAGAAGGAAATAGTGGCGGCGGTGGCGGAAGCTGGAATAATCTTCAATACGCCGGCAACAATATCCGGCAAACCACCACACGAAATGACTATGCGGATGTAAACATACCTGCCGGCTATAATCGTATTCACGTTTTATCTTACGACCTTTCAGGGGGCACTGGAGCACTTCTGGCTTTCAGCTGGAACGACGATTCGACGACAGGACTTGATTTAACCTCGTATGATTCCGGATTGGCTTCAAAGGTGGCCGAAATCGTGGTTGCCACCAATGCCAATCCTGACGGTGTGAAGAAATTGCGCATAAAACATAATGACACCAGCGGGGGCGCAAGGATTATGGGCGTGCGCTGCTGGGACACGGATTCAACGAATGGCAACCCGACAACGGCACGAACCGGAGATGCTACCAAATGGGAGGGACACGACTTAATAGATAGATACCGTTCTGAATCCGCCGCTCCTTATCGAGACGTTATAACTGGAGCGGACAATACGGTATCCAAACTCGTGTATCACCACAGCACGATTGATTGGGCGATGAAGTGGAAGGTAGGAACAGGTGGTGCAGATGGTTATTTGTGGTCGGGTGGG
>CAYUIL010000364.1:0-1660 GCA_964444715.1 uncultured Pirellulales bacterium
ACATTCCGTTCCTTATAGCCTGCATTCTATTCGCGATCGCGTTTTTTGTAGGCTGGACGCATTTTGCAAACGTGCAGGACAAACTGGTGTTGCATGAGAACATCCAGGGCGTCATTGATCTTACCGGTCCCCGCAGAGATATATTTTTCGCGGCGTGCGGAGCGCTGTTGTTTTTCATGCTTAATATGCTTCTTGCGAAAGCATCGTATTCCCGGGAGCGCCTGCTTTCCTATATGCTTTCCTACGCGAATGTATGGATAGGCGTGTTGGTGTTGCTGTATGTCACGTCTGTTGCAAACCTCAATTGAATCTGGTAGGATGCAGCGCATCCAACTAACAACTAACGACAGACAACAATATGGCGACATTCGCAGTCATCAAGACCGGAGGGAAGCAATACATTGTTTCTCCGAAGGACACGATCAAAATAGAAAAAATAGCGGGCGATGCCGGCAATACAGTTTCGTTCCAAGAAGTGCTTTTAACAGGAGATGATGCATCCTGCGTTGTTGGTGCGCCGGCCGTGCAAGGAGCGGTTGTGGAAGGCACGATACTCCGTCAGGCGAGAGACAAAAAGAAACTGGTATTCAAGTACCATTCCAAAACCCGCTACCACAAGACCAAGGGTCACCGCCAACCGTTCACAGAGGTTCAGATAACGAACATAAAACAGGCCTAGCGCCTGTTTTTCCTTGCTCCGCCGGCAGTGGCGGGGGTACAATACATATATGAGCTTCATTCCCCATAAGCTTCGCCAACGGCTCAAAGACACGTTCGGCCCCGGATTCATTACCGGCGCTTCGGACGATGATCCGTCCGGCATACTTACCTATATCCAATCAGGCATAATTATGGGGCTTAATGCCTTATGGGTGGCGGTTCTGACGCTTCCGTTGATGTACGGCATCCAGGAAATCTGCGCCCGCATCGGATTTGTAACCGGCAAGGGGCTTATAAAATCGCTCAAAGAACATTTTCCGCGCCCGCTTCTTTTGACGGTGGTATTCGTAGCGACGGGAGTGGTGATTGTAAATATCGGCGCCGATATGCTTGCGATCGGAGCCGTTTTGGAGCACCTCACCGGCATGGGAAGAATCATCTGGATTCCGCTTATAGGAAGTCTTTTGCTTGCCGGAATCATTCTTTTTTCATACCAGCGAATCGCGAAGGTACTTAAGTGGATTGCGCTCTCGCTTTTGTTTTATGTGGTAGTCGCGTTTTTCGTGCATACGCAATGGCTGGAAGTGCTTGTACGGACGTTCACGCCCTCGCTGGAGTTTAACGGCGCAAACATGCTTTTGATAGCGGCAATGATCGGCACGACCATATCGCCATATCTTTTTTTCTGGCAGGTAAGCGAGGAAGCCGAAGAGCGCGAAGAGCACATGGTGCAAAAACAGCTGAAGCGGTTTGTAGTTACGCGCCATATGCGCAACGTGATTAAGCGGGACACGTTCATCGGGATGTTTCTGTCGAACTTCATTATGTGGTGCATTATCGTTGCCGGTTTCCATCTGGGTCAGCATACCGGTTCGATAACGCTCGATTCGTTCGATGTTGCCGCGCGGGCATTGGAGCCGCTATTGGGTAATTTCGCGTTTTTCATATTCAGTTTGGGCGTTATCGGCACGGGGCTCTTGGCAATTCCGGTACTTGCCGG
>CAYUIL010000365.1:0-1657 GCA_964444715.1 uncultured Pirellulales bacterium
CCTGAAGAAAGTCCCATTGGTCGCACCCACCCATGTGAACGACCAAGCGGCTGCTCCTATGTTCATCGTGGAGCCGTTGCTGGAAGTCGCGGACCATCCCTTGCCTGACGCGAAATTCATGTTCTTGTCCGAGTCCGAAGAAAGCATGGCTCCGTCGAGGATTATGTCGTAGTTGGAAAAGAAGTTGTTCCCGTCATATGTATACACGGGCTCGTCGTATTGCATGTTCTCCATCTGGGCTCCCCACCACTGCCCGTATTCGTACAGTTCCTGAATGGTCACGTTCTCGTCTATCGTTATGGTTTCCGCCGACCCGTCGATGGAAATGCCTGTGTAAGTCCCTGCTGTGGATTCATCTGCGATCAAGAACAGGTTCGTATTCAATACGACGTTGTCTATTGCCTTCTCGCCGAATGTCTTTACGAATTCCGAGAAGTAGTAGCCGTACTTCCTGTACTTTATGGTGTGGGGTGTCTTGTCGGTATAACTCGTCGAGGTCAGTGCCTGGGCGAACAGCACGTCCTGCGTGGGGATGTTCCCGTCGATGTCCGTGGTTATGTTTATCACGTACAATCCGTCGATGTCCTCGGCGTACACACCCACGTCAGGCAGGACGACGCCGCTGCTGTTCTTGATGTTCAGGTCCCATTCGGATTCGCAGTAAACGTTCTGCGGCGAGGAACCGAGGTTTGGGCTGATTGTTGGCTTCTGCGGGGAGGGGTTGATGAGGGTCAGGTAGCTGCCGGCGGCGCCGTTCATTATTATGTCAGCAGAAGGCGACCCGTAATCATTATCTTTGAATTCTATGTTCGTGCCGACCACTGTATTGCTGTAGTAGACCTGGAGGCCGTAATAATTGTTAAATACCTTTACGTTCTTGAGCATATCAGGGGTTCTATGTAATTTGAGTCCGACATGTCCCGAAAGAGAATTATGCAGATATACATTCTCCAGCCACATGGAATTGGTGCCTGATGTGATGTCTATGCCGTCGCCCATGACGGCATCAACGTCTTTGTATATGTAGTAACCGCTGTTTCCTGTCATCCTCCACCTGACGTTGGTGTAGACGTGGGTGGAGTAGAAGTAGAGCTTGCCGTCGTTTATCTGCAGGGTGTCGGCGCTCCAGCTGGGATTGGTGAACCTGAAGTCGCAGCCCTGCCAAGCGTTGCCGTACTGGTCCTCGCTCCCCAGCTGGAACAGGGTGTTGCCGCCGCTTCCGTCTATGTGCAGATAATCGCCATCAGCTATGACTAACTCCTTCAGCTCGTCGGCGAGTGCGGATGCCGTGCCGCTGTTGCCTATCCTCAGGTTGGCATTGCAGTAATACTGGACCCCTCCCTGCCTGGTAAAGTAGGTTGAAACGGCGCCGTATACGTCATCGAAATTATATGCTACCACGTAATGGCTCGAGGTGTCGGGGGTCGTATCCCATGCCTTTTCAATCGTGAGCGTGGTCCCCGTGTTGGAATTGATGTGCCTGGACTGGTTTGCGCCGGTTCCGGAGGAGATGAATACGATTCTGCCCGCATAGGCGTTCGTTGACCAGCTCTTGCTGGAATCAGTCAATGTTGTCGAGGATGCGGAAGAGACCGTTCCCGATGTTATGCCGTCTGTCTCGGTAATCAAACCTGATGTATAGCTTATGGCCGCGCTG
>CAYUIL010000366.1:0-1647 GCA_964444715.1 uncultured Pirellulales bacterium
TCGTGACCTGGTTTTTGGATGTTAGTATGTTTCGCACAGCGGCTGTGGTCGGTTTCGCGGCGGCGGTTGCGGCGATGATACTGCGTTTTTTCGCATCTCGGCCGAAGTTTGACGACGTCTTCGGCAAAGACCGCTCATTGCGCATTCTGGACCCGCTGCGGTTGGTGGTTTTCTTCATAACTCTTCTTTTCGTTGAGCAGAAGTGGAGCTTGATTGGGACCTTGAGAAAACTTGTTTTCCTGCTTGCGCTGCTTTGTTTTGTTGTGCTGGCTGTTACCGGTTTTGTCCCCCGGGTGGTCTTTGGCGAGGCGATATCCGGCTATTGGCTGATGGTGCATGCGACCGCTGCTCCGGTTTTTGCGGCCTGTGTTGCTGTTCTGGCGGTGCTGTGGGCGGACAAGAACCGGTTTGACAAAAGCTACTGGTCGTGGCTTAACAAAATCGTGCGGCATCAGCCGAGAAACGCTGCTGCACCGGAGAAATATGAGCTTAAGCTCAAGATATGCTTCTGGGCAATTCTGGTTCTGTCGCTGCCGGTAATTGGCTCTGCCGTCTTGAGTATGTTTTCGTTGTTAGGCACGCATTGGCAGGAACTTTGCCTGCAACTCCACCGTTACAGCACGTTACTTCTGTCATTATTCGCAATAGCTTATCTGTATCTTGCGGCTATGACGGAGATGGAAAGAACGGCAACCAGGTGATATAACCTGGCTAAATGTTCCCGGCTATGCGCCGGGTCATGTAAATATGGGTTATTGTTAGGAGAACCGATTATGAGTAACGGAACATTGCCAAGCTATTTGAGTATGGCAAAGCCCAACCCTCCCGACAAGCGGGCGCCGTGGTATAAAAGCACCGCTCCAGCTTATGCCGGCATATTTCTGTGGGTAGTTTTTTATATGGGGATTGCCAACGGCACATTGTCGCAGGCGGGTTTGGGGATAAGTATTTTTGGCCTGGTGATTGCCGCTCTTGTCTGTCACTTTTTGTTTTACCTTGTTCCGGGGCTTTTGGGTATGAGGACCGGTTACCCGCTTTATGTTGTCGGCTCGTCAACCTACGGCACACTGGGCGGCTTTTTGATGCCGGGTCTGTTGATGGGTCTTTTGCAGTTTGGCTGGCTTGCGGTCAATATAGCTGTTTCGACGGACTTTATTCTGCAGGCATTCGGTCGGCCGCCGGCAGTGGACCCCGTCACAGGAGCATTCTCAGGCGGTCCGGCGTTTATTCTTGTGGCGATAATCTGGGCGGTGCTTGCCGTGTTTGTGGCTCTTAAAGGTATTCAGTACCTCGGGAAGGTTTCTACGTTTCTTCCCATTGTCCCGCTGGTTATGATTCTGATTGTGTTCTTCACCAATGTCGGCTCTGCAGGTAGTTTCAAGCCGGCCGTCGGCGCCGACGCGACGATGGGATTTCTTACGATGATAACGATTGTGGTGGGCTTCTTCGCCACCGCAGGCGCGGCGGGCGTCGATTTCGGTATGGGCAACCGCGACGAAAAAGATATCCAGTTCGGCGGTCTTGTGGGGATTGCCCTTGCGATAGTAGTAGCAGGGGGGCTGCCGCTGATTGCGGTGGCCGGTGCACACGGGGCCAATCCTTTAATGACGAGCTTCTCTTTTGATGCTGTTATTCGCGAGCAGGGAG
>CAYUIL010000367.1:0-1641 GCA_964444715.1 uncultured Pirellulales bacterium
CAAAACAGGAATCAAGAACGCGATAAAAATGTGCACCGAGATAGCCAAACACATAGAAACAGACCCACACAACATTCTTGTCGCATCGACCGGAATTATTGGGCACCGGTTGCCGATGGAAAGAATAAAAGCTGGTATTGCTAAAGCGGCAGCAAAACTTTCAGCAACGGCGGCGGCAGGGCTGGACTTTGCAAAGGCGATAATGACGACCGATACCAAACCAAAGCAGGCCATCCGCAAAATAGAAATATCCGACAAAAAAGTAACAATAGCCGGTGCAGTTAAAGGGGCTGGTATGATCGCCCCGAATTTGGCAACGATACTTTGCTTTATTACGACCGACGTGACAATCACAAAACCACTATTAGCTAAAGCATTGAAGGCCGCTGTCGGCAACTCATTAAACAAACTGACCATTGACGGTCATCAAAGCACTAACGATACGGCGGTAATTCTTGCATCAGGTCTTGCTGGGAATCGGCCGATTGTCAGCCAATGCCCACGGTATAAAAAATTTGCAAAGGCACTGGCAGAACTCTGCGATGATTTAGCCAAACAGATGGCGCTTGACGCCGAAGGTGCAACGAGGATGTTCAAGGTCGTTGTTAAAAGCGCAGCAACAAAGGCTGACGCTGCGAAGGCGGCGCGGGCGGTAGCTAATTATCCGTTAGTTAAATGCGCAATTCACGGCGGCGACCCAAACTGGGGCAGGATTATCTGCGCGGTGGGTTCATCAGGGGTAAAGCTCAATCAGCGGAAGATGTCCTGCAAACTCGATGAGTTAGCAGTATTCAAAAACGGCTCGCCAACAAAGCTCGACCGCCACAAAGCGAGCAAAATTGTCTCCCAGACCAGCCATACTATAACGGTCGAGCTTGGAGCCGGTAAATACAGCGATTTTTGCTATGGCTGTGACCTGAGTAAGGAATACGTAACAATCAACGCTGATTATCACACATAACCCGGGTTTGTCCGGAAAACTCTTGCAAAGCCTATCGGCTTTATTAAACTTTTATGTCTCTGCGTTCCCGCATAAACATTACGGTGTTATTGAAAAGGAATACGCAAAGTGAAAGCTGAGAGGATTGGATTCGCAGGCTGCTTCTTGGCGTTTGCCACGACGTGTTTTGCAGCAGAGGCTGATTCGGCGGCCGCAGCAGCGGACAGCATTCCCTGGGCATGGTGGGTAGCACCGGTGGCTTCGATAGCAGGACTGCTGACCGCCTATTATTTCTACAAAAAAATGATGCAGGCACCGGAGGGCACGGAGAAGATGGTAGCTATCGCGGGCTATGTCCGCGAGGGTGCATATGCGTATCTTTTCAGCCAATACAAGGTCGTCGCCCTGGTGTTTGCAGTTCTGTTTGCGATATTCGTGGGTCTTGCATATTACGGCATCCAGAACCCGTTCGTGCCGGTGGCGTTTTTGACGGCCGGCTTTTTTAGCGCCCTTTGCGGCTTTTTGGGGATGAAGACGGCGACCAATGCCTCGTCGCGAACCGCCCAGGGCGCGACAAGCAGTTTGAACAAGGCGCTTCAGGTGGCATTTCGCTCCGGCTCGGTTATGGGTCTTGTAGTGGTCAGCTTTGGCCTGCTTAACATCGCAATCTGGTACTGGATACTCGACCGGCTTGTTTATAC
>CAYUIL010000368.1:0-1627 GCA_964444715.1 uncultured Pirellulales bacterium
GAAGCCGTAGCCGGCGAAGCGCTCGATAAATTCGAAAATCTGCTGTGCCTGACTTTGGGTTAAGCCTTTATCGACACAGCCTGCTATGAATCTTTCTTTTTCTTTGGCGATGGTTCTGGCCTTCTTTTTGCTTATCGCCTTGATTAGACCGTAGGCCTCCCGCAGCGGTATATCGCCCAGCCGATTACAGATACGCATCACCTGTTCCTGATAGACCATAATGCCGTAGGTCTCATTCAGGATTTCATCCATTATCGGGTGCGGAAGGTGCCATTTTGCGCCGTGTTTTCGCTCGACGTAATCCGGAATTAGTATCATAGGACCCGGCCGGTATAGTGCGTTTGCGGCGATGAGGTCTTCGATTCTGTCAGGCTTCATTTTCATCAGCAGGTCCTGCATACCGCCGGACTCGAACTGGAAAATGCCCCCCGTTTTGCCGCCGGCGAACAGTTCGAAAACTTTTGGGTCGCTGAAATCGATTTTTTCAAGGTCGATTTTTTGGCCGTGGATATTGTTGACCAGTTGGCAGGCCCGTTCCAAAACGCTGAGAGTTTTCAGACCTAAAAAGTCCATTTTTAACAGGCCGACTTTCTCGACCACAGGCCCTTCGAACTGAGTTATTATGTCGTCAGAGCCGGGCGCTTTATAAAGGGGTATGAAATTGGTCAGCGGCTCCTCGGCAATCACGACGCCGGCGGCGTGAACGGACGCGTGGCGAGTGAGGCCTTCGAGCCTTTTGCAGATGTCGATTACTTTTCTTGTCTGCTCACTTTTTTCGTAGGCCTCTTTCAGCTTCGGCTCGGTCTTTAATGCCCTGTCGAGAGTGATGCCGAGAGAATCGGGGACGAGCTTGGCCAGCGTGTCGGCTTCGCTGAGCGGAACGCCGAGCACTCTGCAGATGTCGCGAATGACCGCACGGGCCTTCATTGTTCCGAAAGTTATGATTTGTGCTACGTGGCCGTATTTGCGGCGGACATAGTCTATTATTTTTGCCCGGCTGACTTGACAGATATCGATATCGATATCGGGCATCTCGTTTCGCTGCGGGTCCATAAACCGCTCGAAAAGCAGGTCGTATCGAATTGGGTCAACATCGCACAGCCCGAGGCAGTAGCCGGCGAGCGTGCCTACGCCGCTTCCTCTTGCGCCTACGGGGATGTTGTTTTCGTGGGCGTAATTGCAAAAGTCCCAGACGATAAGAAAATAGCTGGCGAAGCCCTTCGATTCAATCACTTCCAGCTCCCAATCGAGGCGCTGCTTTATTTTGTCCGTAATTTGACCGTATATCTGCTCGGCTCGCTCATAGCATAATTTAGTGAGGAACTTTTCCGGGGTTGTGCCGTCCGGAGGTTTAAAGCGGGGAGCGTGCCGGGTTTTTAAATCAAGCTCTACATTGCATCGCTCGGCAATGGTAAGGGTGTTGTCGCAGGCCTCGGAGGACAGTTCGGCAAAGTTTGACCGCATTTGTTCGGCGTTTTTCAGGAAAATATCTTTTGGATAAATCATTCTGCTGGGGTCGTCAGCGTTTTTGCCTGTGCTTATACAGCACAAACAATTGTGTGCCTCCCAGTCGTCTTCCTGCAGAAAATGCACGTCGTTGGTTGCTACCAGGCCCAGCCCGAGTTTT
>CAYUIL010000369.1:0-1625 GCA_964444715.1 uncultured Pirellulales bacterium
CCGCATTGATTGTTTCCGAGGCCTGGAGCAACGTTGTCGCCGGCAGACGCTACCAGCAACGGCTCGACGATATTGCGCTGGAAATCCGCAGCCGACTAAAAGGTGACCCCGCCAAACCCGGCGTCGCCGCCATTGGCGTCATTAACGCCTATCTGTTTGACGAGCTGAAGTTCAGGACCGTTGACAAGGCCGACAACCCCGAGGATTTATTCCTCCATTCCGTTATGGACAGGCGTCAGGGATATTGCCTGAGCTTATCCATCCTTTATCTGGCAATCGGCGAACGATTAGGGCTGCCCCTCTACGGCGTCGTCGTGCCGGGACACTTCTTCGTCAGATACGACGACGGCCAACTGCGATTCAACATCGAGACAACCAGCAGGGGCGGCACCGCCTCCGATGACCACTACATCAAAAGATTCAACGTCCCCAAGGACAACAGCACAATTTATATGACCAACCTTAACAAGCTCCAGACCATCGGCTGCTTCTGCAATAACCTCGGCAACGCCTATAACGACATCGGCAACATCGACCAGGCGATGGCCGCCCTGCGGTGCGCCGTTTACATAAACCCCTCATTAGGCGAATCCCGAATGAACCTCGGCAATATCTATCTGAGAAAAGACCGCGTCGATGATGCAATAGTCGAGTATCAGCATGCCGTAAAAATCAACCCCGATGACGCCAGGGCCCACAACAACCTCGGCAGTGCATATCAAAAACGCCAATGGTTTAACGACGCCATAGCCGAATACACCGCCTCCATCCGACTTGACCCGAAATTCCTCGACGCTTACAGGAATCTCGCTATCGCATATCGAAAACTCAACCGATTTGCCGAGGCCAGAACCACGATTGTCCAGGCCCTTGCCATCGAGCCACGAAACGCGTTGCTCTACTGCGACCTCGCCGACATCTACAGCCAATTCGACAATTGCGATGAGGCAATCCCACGCTATGAAAAGGCCCTTAAGCTAAAACACGACCTGGCAGAGGCATACTTCGGCCTGGGCCGCTGCTATAACAAGCTTAACCGGTCAGATGAAGAAATCGACGCCTACCTCAAGGCCCTCGCAATCAACCCGGCTATGCCCGCCGCGATAGCGAATCTCGGCAACGCCTATTTCGCCAAAGGCCAATTCGATGCCGCCATTGAACAATTTAATAAGGCCGTCGAATTGGAACCCGACGACGGCAAACTCCATTACAACATCGGCGCCGCATATTCCAACAAAGGCGACTACGCAAACGCTGTCAAATCACACCTCAAAGCAATCGAGCTTGACCCTCAAATGGCCGACGCACACTATGCACTTGCCTTTGCTTACTACAAGCTCAAGGACTACGATTCGGCCGCCAGGCACATAAAGACAGCCGCACAGTTAGGCGCCAAAATCGACCAGGACCTGCTCAACTCCATCGAACACAGAATGTGACAAACCCCGCCTCTTGCCGCAAGACGGCCTATGAGGGCCCCAGAGGACTTTTTTTGCTTGCGTTATTGGCCGGTTTGAGTAGATTTTAGGGCAAGCAATCAGCATAATAGGGTAAATAACGGGCTGATGCCACGGAAACGGTTAGTCGTGTGCACAAAGCCAGGCGATACCGTCGAGTATTGAAAC
>CAYUIL010000370.1:0-1616 GCA_964444715.1 uncultured Pirellulales bacterium
AAACTCAAAATCCTCGGCATTCACGAAACCAAGTACGCTTTAGTCGGATGAACCAGATTTATATATCTTCCTGGAATTGAAGGCGTTTTTCACGTCTTGTAGAAACTTCTCGAAATCCGGATTCTGCTCGCAAAGCCTATTTATTGTCTCCCAATCGAGCGATGGCTTGATCCTCGCTGGGTAGAGTACGGACGAACTATCCAGGTCTGTTGGATTGAGACAAATGATCCCGATTCCGAATGATGACGCCAGTCGATCCAATTCCGATAGAAAGTCGTCGTCTTGTAGAATGTCCACCGCAACGAGGTAGCCTTCATGCGCCCATGACGAGTTGGAGACAGCTTGAAAAAACGCCTCGCGGTAGTTTCCCTTGGTCAAGGATTTTTTTAATTCAAAGGAGTGCAACCGCAAGGAATTGTTGTCAGAGAGGCGATTTAGCTCGATGACATCCGGCCGCCAGTCGTCCAACGGCAAGTAGAAGCCAACGATATCCGGGTGAATCCATTCGCTGTATCCCGACCTTTTCGACTTTTCGTGACGCAACGTCTTCGTGAGAATGGGACGACCGCGATTGAATGTCGGATTTGTGTATGCGAAATACGTCAACAGTGGATGAAGATCGCGTTCCTCATAGGGAACTTTTCGCTCGGGCCTCTTGATCTCCTCTTTTTCAGCCTTGGCTATCGCGTCTGGGGAGATTTCGGATTGGCGTTCCTTAAGAAAGAATCGCACTGGGCGCTTGCCGACGCCAATAAACTTTGATGCTTCATTGTCGCGCACTTCGACATATAACCTTGCACCGAGCGTTGCCAATGGTGTTTTGCCTTTTGTACCAACCTTGGCGGCCAAACCGGTTTCGTTGGCGATCTGCCAGATTTCTTGGCATGTAAGTGGATTATGTGACTGTTTGAGGACGTCATAGGCAACATCGATGAAACTGTATGACATTATCGTGCCCTTTCCCATACATCGTGCTGTTAAACCGCAATATTTTCACGCCCGTTCACGGGCGTTGTCCGCCGCAGGCGGTGTTAGGCCCGGCGTTTACGCCGGGTTTGCAGGTGTGGAGCCCCCTTCCATCCAATCATCTATTCGCTCCTGTCACGCCCGTTCACGGGCGTCCTGCTTGGTGGCGAGGCAGGAGGCCCGTGAACGGGCCTGACATCCCACAATCCAAGGTTGCTGCCTTCCCTACCCGGCGTAAACGCCGGGCCTAATACCGCCTGCGGCGGACAAGGGCCGTAAACGGCCCTATTTGTTGACAACCGTCTGCATTTATGTCAACTTCAACCGTTAATCTCCGCGATTCGTGTCATCCGTTGTCATTTCAATCGTCGACTATCAGGCTGGTTCATCCTGATTTCGTTTGGGTGTAACCGGCTTTCCGCGATAGCGGAAAGCGGGGATTGTTCAGGAGTTAGGGACAATTGGGCATGACACAAACGGCCTCCTTTGGGAAAACATTGGTGTTTCCGAACAATGTGATTCCCAGGCAAGGAGGCCGAGCCATGATGATGGCAAAAAACGCGACGGATGGCAAGTTGGAAAAACTGTTGGATGCGGCAACCGATCTGTTCGACTTCGTTCAGCGGTCGGCCGAGGAGGGGATGGCAATT
>CAYUIL010000371.1:0-1615 GCA_964444715.1 uncultured Pirellulales bacterium
TCAAACGAACCTTCGCCTTATCGGCGTCGTATCCAGCCTGAGCAACAACAACAGCGAAAATCTCACGTTCCACACGGCGCTTAATGTGCCGCTGAACGGGTTTGATGAGCATGTCTTGAAGGTCTAAAGCTGCACGAGCCGAAGCCTCGGTAAAGCCTGGAGTGCTGAAAAGCCGTGGCAGAGGCGTCTCACAGCCCAAATAAAACTGGTTGACGATGTGGTCGATGTAGTACACGAAGCCCTGAGCCCTTGGATCAATCGTTACGGGTTTCACTTCACAGGGCTTGTTGTAGAACAGCCAAGCGCCCTCCTCAGGACGGTTCTTAATGGCGCCCTCAAACTGCTTAATGGTATTAGCGTCAGCCTTTTCCAGATACGCCAGCACATCAGGACCAGCGTACTTCTCAAAAATCCTCGGCATAATCCGCTCAATCTTAGCCTTCATCCAAGAATAAGCCGGACGCTTGTCGCTGTCGACGGTCAGCGTGTGAAGAAGAACCTGCAAAAGTCCAACGCCAAAACCTGAAGGCACATCCCCGCTGAGATGCCAATGAATCACCGCTTCAGGCTTAAGCTCGCCTCCCACATTGCCACGGTAAGTGCTCTTAAGATGGTAACCCGTGACCTTGTAAGGAATTTTCAAGTCAGGAACGCTGCCTAACCCGATGCGCTCAACCGCGTCAATCGGCATGCGGAGAGTATCGGTGAGCTTTTCAGGCGTGAGTTTTAGCCAAAAATCGTTACCGCAGCCAATCAGCGGCTTAGCCATATCATTCAAAAGCCCGTCTAGGTTGACGTCTTCGCAGAACTCGTCCACTGCAGCTTTAGCCTCAGATGCTTTTTCGTAGTTCTCGTCAACCGTGGTGTAGAAGCCCATGCCAACCGTCGAAGCCGCTAACAAGTCTACGCTTGACTTGCATGTGGGGTCTCGGTCGTAAAGCTTCATCACATCCGCCAAAGGCATGCACGTAGTGTCAAAGAACACTCGCCCCTTGGGAGACGCCACGCCAGAAGCAGGCGCATAAGAGAGGATTTCGCGGATTTTTCTTAAGACATTGTTCATAGACTGGTTAACCTCAACTTTGTTGTGACAAAAAAGAGGGAGAGAGTTTGTTGCTTTGGCAGCGTCTAAGTCATGGTTTGCTTGATGTTTGTCATTCGGGCAATAGCTTTCGAACGCAGGATGCCAGCGCCGAACCTTGTGGTGCCACGTACACCGTACTTTCCGCTCTTAACGTCTTCCCAGTCTTCCACGGTTACGTCTCTGCGTAGAAGCATTACGGAAGCCACGCGGGTGTCAATCGCATACATCGTTCCGTTAGGAACCAGAGTGCTTGACTGAACCTTCATGCCCAACACGCTGCCGATGGTGCCCTGTGCAATGTCCGTTTCGCTGCTGGGCAGGTACACGGACTTCACGAATTTGTCATCATTCAGCAACTGATGCAGTTGCATCTCGTTGACCGCCAGCACGTTAGGACGCCAGTGCTCTCTTCGGACAGCCTCATGTAGGCTCAAAAGTGACGCCCAGCTTGCAACAGCCCCGCCACCAGCCAGTTCTGCGCCAGTAGCCAAATCAGCCGCTAGAACAGCAGCATACAAAGCAAGAATAATC
>CAYUIL010000372.1:0-1604 GCA_964444715.1 uncultured Pirellulales bacterium
CAGGTTACTTTTTATTTTTTCCTGGTATCCCGACATCCTGATACTCTACATCCTGATTTCCTACTAATCAACCGCTCCCTTACGGTCGCGGCTCTGTTTTGGGGAAGCGCATATATTTTTTATGAACCGTACAAGTTCTCACTTTATTGGTCTTTTGCCTCGAACTCGGCGTCGATAACGTCGTCGCCGCTTTTTCTTTTGACTTCACCTTCAGGCGGGGGAGTAGATTGCTGCTCTTTTGGGCCGGCTGCTGCTGATGCGGCCTGTTTTTTTGCGGCCTCTTCGTAAAGCACCTTGCCCAGCTCCTGGCTGGTGTTGCCGAGGTTTTCAATGGCCCTTTTTATTGCCTCGGCATTATCGCCTTTTATAGCATCTTTGAGGTTGTTGACGGCGCTTTCAATCTTTCCGCGGGTTTCAGCAGAGACCTTGTCGCCGTGCTCTTTGAGGGTCTTGTCGGTGGCATAAAGTAACTGGTCGGCCTGGTTCTTCAGGTCCACGACCTCTCGTTTCTTTTTGTCTTCAGCGGCGTGGTCCTCTGCTTCTTTGGTCATTTTCTTGATTTCCCCTTCGGCCAGGCCTGAGCTGGATTTAATCTCGATGGACTGCTGCTTTCCAGTGCCGAGGTCGCGGGCCTGTACGTTCAAAATGCCGTTTGCGTCAATATCAAATGCGACTTCGATTTGTGGAATGCCTCGCGGGGCAGGGGGAATCTCGGTAAGCTGGAATCTGCCGAGCGTTCGGTTGTCCTGGGCGAATTCACGCTCGCCCTGAAGTACGTGAATGTCAACAGTAGTCTGATTATCAGCGGCGGTTGAAAAGATTTCCTTTTTGCTGGTAGGAATGGTTGTATTGCGCTCAATCAGTCGTGTCATAACTCCGCCGAGTGTCTCGACGCCAAGAGAAAGCGGTGTTACATCGAGAAGCAAAATATCCTTTACGCCTGCATCGCCGGCGAGGACGGCGCCCTGTATGGCGGCGCCGAGCGCGACAACCTCATCGGGATTGATGCTCTTGTTCGGCTCTTTGGAGAAGATTTCTTTTACGATTTCCTGAACCTTCGGGATTCTTGTCGAGCCGCCGACAAGCAGGGTCTCGGTGATGTCCTTGGGCTTTAGTTTTGCGTCTTCCATCGCTTTGTAGCACGGTTGTTTCAGGCGTTCGAAGACATGCACGACGAGCGATTCGAACTTGCTGCGGGTAATGGTCATTTGCAGGTGCTTCGGGCCTTTGGCATCTGCGGTAATAAATGGCAGATTAATAGTTGATTCAACTTGCGAGCTGAGCTCACACTTTGCCTTTTCAGCGGCTTCCTTCAGCCGTTGGTGAGCCATAGGGTCTTCACGCAGGTCGATGCCCTCTTTCTTTCTGAATTCATCGGCAATATAGTTTATCAGGACTGCATCGAGGTCATCGCCGCCGAGATGGGTATCACCGTTTGTGCTGAGGACTTCGAGTACGCCGCCTTCCTCGCCGAAACCGCCGATATCAAGAATGGAAATATCGAAGGTTCCTCCGCCGAAGTCAAATACGGCTACCTTCTGGTCTTTTTTCTTTTCGACGCCGTAAGCAAGAGCCGCTGCTGTCGGCTCGTTGATAATTCTGCG
>CAYUIL010000373.1:0-1600 GCA_964444715.1 uncultured Pirellulales bacterium
GAGGTGGCCGGGCTTGCCCGCCCCAATCATCATTACGATATCATAACGCAGTTTCCTCGCTGTTTTTTCCAGCTCTGTTATCTTTCCAGCGGTAACCGACATTACTGCTCTTCTCCTAAAACCACTTAAGCATTCCTATTAAGAAACTGTGATAGTAACAAACGAGGCTGCGATATGCAATGAAGCTTTTGATTTTTTAGCTAAACAACTAACCATCGCTGTCTCAACGGTTATATCGAAGGCTTTTGAGTCCATGAGAGCTTGATATGGATTGACAGGTTGTTATCTGAGATTTGTTAGCGCGAATTTCCTCGTTGCGTCGGCTAATAAACTCCCGGCATTGGCAATCGCGTAATTCAAGTCTGTTGTTTTCTCTGTGACACTGAGCGCAGCAGTAATTCCGAAATCCCGCCACTGTTGTTCCGGTAACTCAATCCTTCCGGCGATGACCGCGACCTTCACCCGGCTTTGTTTGGCGGCTTTTGTAACCCCGGATACAACTTTACCCTGTAGAGACTGCGAATCGAATCGTCCCTCGCCTGTAATGACCCAGTCCGCATTGCTGATTTCTTTAGCAAAGCTGCTTTGGCTTATAATTGTCTCCACGCCGCTTACCAGCTTCGCATCCAGAAAGGCAACCGCGCCAGCCGACAGCCCTCCCGCCGCACCACCGCCGGGGATTTTGTCTATCTGTATTCCTAATTGTTGTTTGACAACCTCGGCAAGATGTTTTAGGCCCGATTCGAGCCGTTCGACCATTTCAGCAGTTGCTCCCTTTTGTGGGCCAAATGTCCTGGCAGCACCGTTTTCGCCCCCTAGGGGGTTGCCAACATCACAGAGGACCTCAATCTCTGGCAAATCTATTTTCTCAGGTCTGATTATTCGAGTGATGTTTTCCAACTGTCCACCGCCAAAACCTATTTGCTTGCCGTCCGAATCGAGAAACTTCCACCCCAGAGCCTGAGCTGCACCAACTCCGCCATCCACGGTGGCACTGCCGCCGACCGCCAGCAGAATCTTCTCAGCACCATAGTCAGCAGCCGCCCGAATAAGCTCGCCTGTCCCAAAGGTGGTTGTTTCGAGGGGGTTGGCTTGTCCCGGGCCCAGCAATTCCAGGCCGCTTGCCTTTGCCATCTCCACCAGCGCGACCTTCGTATCCGAGAAAAATGCAAATCCGGCATTCACCTGTATATGCGGCAGCGGGCCCATTGCTTCTATCTCAATCCATTCTCCCGGTCGCGCAGCCAGCATGGCCTCTGCTGTTCCTTCTCCACCATCAGCCATTGGGATACTGACAATCTCGAGAGCAGGATTGAACGACTGTAAAGTGTCTGTTACAATCTTACAGGCACAAACCGCACTGATACTCGATTTGAACGAATCCATTGCAACTATGATTTTCAATATATTTACCCTCTAAAAATTGCGACAGTGAAGCTCTATGGCCTCACGGCCACAGCATCTTCATACACTTCGGCGAAACCCGCCGAAGCACATCCACCTTCGCTAAAGCTTCGGAGGGCACCCACACTTCACATTCATCTATGGGCTTGCGCCCATAGCATTCTGCGAAGGCGGGTAAACAGGATTTAACATAACA
>CAYUIL010000374.1:0-1599 GCA_964444715.1 uncultured Pirellulales bacterium
TCGTCGCCGGGCTGAATTGGCAATTTTTCCAAATCGCAGGTCGCGGCGTCCAGCCTCGGCGTGGTGTCGGTCGACATCCGTCCAAGCTCACGCCCCATTCGCCTCAGGCTCTGTGATAGCTCTGTGCTCGGCGGCTCCTCAAGCCTGCCCCCCGGCCAGCACCGGCTGCCGATATACAGCTTGCCGCTAAGAAATGTCCCCGTCGTTACGACTGCCGCAGAGCAGGAATATTGCGAACCATCCTTGCACCGTACCGCACGCACCTTCTGTCCCTCGGCGATTATCTCCGTTGCTATGCCCTCGATAATCGTCAGGTTCTCTGTCTGCTCAAGCCTCTGCTGCATCCACTTCGCGTATTTGCCTCTGTCAGCCTGTGCGCGCGGCGATTGCACTGCCGGGCCCTTCGAACGGTTCAGAATTCTGAATTGAATCCCTGTTGCGTCTATCGCCAGTCCCATCAATCCCCCTAAAGCGTCGATTTCACGCGCAATTTGTCCTTTGGCCAGTCCGCCGATAGCGGGATTGCAGCTCATCTGGGCTATTGTATCTTTGCGAATTGTTATAAGGCAGGTCCTGGCACCGATTTTCGCCGCTGCGTGAGCGGCTTCTACGCCGGCGTGCCCTGCGCCTATCACGATGCAGTCAAACTCATTTGCTTTCATAGGAATTCGCCAGCGCAACCGCTGAGGCAATTGCGAAATTCGCTGTATGCGTAATGCTTACGCTTATGTGTTTAATCCCGAGCCTCTTGGCGATTTTTTCAACCTCTCCGCTGAGATTGACTTTGGGCTGACCCGCAGGGTTATTTACTATCTCTATGTCCGTCCACGCAATTTTGCCGCGCCAGCCTGTGCCCATAAGTTTAAGAATCGCTTCCTTTGCTGCGAAACGGCCGGCGAGCTTTTCCATTTCGCTTTTATTCGCCTTGGCATAGGCCTGTTCGGATGCGGTGAATACTCTGTCCAGGAAACGCGGCCCGTGCCGCTTGGCCATTTCTTCTATCCGCGGAAAATCCACGAGGTCTATACCGTGCGCTACAATTTCCATGTTCTCGATACTCGATTCTTGATTCTCGATACTCTTTTGCTACGAGCGTCGAGCATCCGGTTGTCTTTACTTGTTGCTCATTTGATAAATTCTTCGCAGGCAAAAGTTTATAAACTCATCTTTGTTGCCCATCTGGGCCTGCTGCACCAGCCTGGCACCGAACTCATCGACAGCCTGTTTACGGCGGTCGAAATCTATCTTGGCCTCGAGCTGTTTTTGCACCTTTTCGAATGGTTCAACCGTTTTTGCCTGTTTGTCAATCAGCTTCATTATAAAGATATGTCCGCCAGCCTCAATTGGCCCTGCAATCCGGCCGGGCTGAATTTTTTCCGCCTCGACTGCGAGAATATCATAGGGTTTCGCGAGAGACGCCGGCTGCACCGGCTCCCACACGCCGCCGGATGACGCCCTGTGCCCGTGCGAGTAGCGTTTAGCAAGCTTGCCGAAATCTTCGCCACTGCGCAGACGCTCAATCAACTCGCCCGCCAGCTCTTTGCCGATTTGCTCGGCTGTCTCGTTCGGGTCCGCAGACTCCAGCTTCGCCAGCTCTAT
>CAYUIL010000375.1:0-1598 GCA_964444715.1 uncultured Pirellulales bacterium
TCAAAATCCGCCTTGCTTATGTCCCGCGATTCAATAAGTCCTTTTTTGCGTTCGAGGTCTTTTTCCGCCTGCTCTAATGACGCCGCAAGCCCCTCTATGCTCGACTTGCTGCCCTCAATCCTCGACTTTTCAACCTCTGTCTGTGCCTCCTGTGCGTTCCTGCCCGCCACCGCTAATCGCAACTGGCTCTCCAAATCCTTCGCGTCAAGCCGCAACAATATTGAAGGCGGAATCGGCGGATTCGCGTTCGGGTCGCCGCATGTAACCACGTTGCCCTCGTCGTATGGTATCTCTATAATCTGGGCCGACACCTTCGCGCTTATCTGGACCGTCGTCTTCGGCTCAATCTCTCCCGGTGCACTCACTAATTCCGTCAGCTCCCCTTGCTTGACCTCCTCAATCCGCACCACCTCTCCTTCATCCTTGCCCTTGCGATGCTTGTTAACTATCCAGCCAACTGCCAGCACCACCAAAACCGCCGCTACGGTAATAATAATCCACTTTCGTCGCTTCTTCACATCTGCTCCTCTCATCTAAAAAAACGCTGTCTCCGGGCCTCCGATGCCGGCTATATGCCCCGTCTATCTTGCCATATATTATAACGCGCAACGTTACCGTTTTATTACCATTTTGCCCTTTTTTAGTGAATTATCTGTCTCTGGCGGGTTGAGGTCTGTTGCATATCTCTCGTAGCTTTTTCTCAAAAATCCGCTAAAAACCACGGAAAAACTGTAACGCCGACGGCTGTTTGAGGACTTATCATTACGGAACAGCAGCTATTGACGCTGGCCCCTCGCAACAAATGGGTATTTTAGCCCAATTTGTTGAAAAATATCGGATTGAAATTGGTATAATATAGTTCATCCTCAGTAACCTGAAAGGGCAGGAAAATGAAAAAATTTGCTTTCGCACTAATTATCATTGTTATCCTGACATCTCACGGCCGGACTGCCCTCGCCGCCTCTATCAAGGGCTGGGGCTCTATGGTCGTCGACAGCAATGCCCTTACCGGTCATTTTACCGCCGTCGCAACAGGAGCGTTCCATTCTCTTGCCCTGAAGTCCGATGGCTCTATCGTTGCCTGGGGCAACAATGAGTATGGTCAGGCAATTCCGCCTGAGGGAAACGACTTTACCGCCATCGCCACAGGGAAGGAACACTGTCTCGCTCTCAAATCCGACGGTTCAATTGTCGCTTGGGGCAACAATGAGTATGGTCAGGCGACACCTCCTACCGGAAACAACTTCATCGCCGTTGCGGCAGGAGTTCACCACTCTCTTGCTCTGACCTCCGACGGCTCTATCGTCGCCTGGGGCACTCAGACGACAGCACCCGACGGAAACAGCTTCATCGCCATCGCGGCAGGAGCAAGCCACTCTCTTGCCCTGAAATCCGACGGCTCTATCGTCGCCTGGGGCAACAATTATTATGGCCAGGCGACGCCTCCCGCTGGGAATAACTTCATCGCCATCGCGGCAGGAGAACTCCACTCTCTTGCCCTTAAATCCGATGGCTCAATCGTCGCTTGGGGCCACAATTATTATGGTCAGGCGACGCCTCCTGAGGGAAACAACTTTACCGCAATCGCGGCAGGAGGG
>CAYUIL010000376.1:0-1077 GCA_964444715.1 uncultured Pirellulales bacterium
CGTATAAGGTATCGACGCTGAAGTATGGTGGTTTCATAATGCCTGAGCGTGAGAAAGACAAGAGATACTTTGCGGAGTGGAGCTCGGCGGCGACGGCGGACTTCGTCGCGATGACGGCTATGGCGGCTCGGTATTTCCGGCCATACGACCCAAACTATGCACAAACCTGCTTAGAGGCGGCCAAGAGAAGCTACGAATTCCTGCAAAACAACCGTGAAAACAAGATGAGTCCACGGGGGCCTTTTAGAACGAGCCATTATCCCACCCTCGATGACGACGACAGGATGTGGGCGGCGGCTGAGATGTGGGAGACCACAGGCGAGCCGAATTATCTGAAGGACCTCGAACGGATGGCTATGTCATACGAGGACAAAATCGACTTTTACTGGGACTGGAGCAACGTGAAAAACCTGGCGATGTTCACGTATCTTTTCAGCAAAAAGCAGGGCAAAAGAGACGCACTTGTGGAAGATGTCCGGCGGGACCTGCTTCGCACCGCCGATTCGATTGTTGCGGTTCACAACAGGGACGTTTACGGCAGGTGCTTAGGCGACGAATACAGATGGGGCTGCAACGGCGGGCTGGCCAGAGAGGTATTGACTCTGCAGGCGGCCAACAGGGTCTCGCCGAACCCGCAATACGTTGACACCTCGCTTGACGTTATAAGCCATTTGTTCGGCAGAAATTATTACGGCAGGAGCTGTGTTACCGGCCTGGGGCATCAGCCGCCTATGAACCCGCACGACAGACGGTCGGGCGGCGATAGGGTAAAAGAGCCGTGGCCCGGCTATATCGTGGGAGGGGGGCATTCCGCGACGGACTGGAATGACATTCAGAAAGACGCCCGGACCAATGAAATTTGCATCAACTGGCAGGCGGCACTTGTTTACGCCCTTGCGGGGTTTACAAGCGGAAATTGATTTCTGATTTTCGACTTGTCCGGCGTAGCTTAAGCGAAGGCGGATTGATGATTTTTGATTTAACGGCAGTGGCAGGAAAGGCGAGGCCAATTCAATACAGAACAATTAAGTTGCCGGTCGAATAGATTGAAACATTATGATAAATCCGTTCATGTCA
>CAYUIL010000376.1:1087-1587 GCA_964444715.1 uncultured Pirellulales bacterium
TACAGGAGGAAGCCATGCTGAAATTGGTAATAAAGAAATATCCCAAACTTAACGAAATCTATAACGCAATCAAGTGGAAAAAATACATTTTTTCCGATTTGTGCAACACGTATATTTTTAAATCAAAACATGAAGCCACCACACCCTTTGGATTTACTCTGGTATCAAGAAACTATATCGCAAACCGAATGATGCTGCAGGGGACATTCGAGACAGACGAGGTAGATATAATAAAAAGTCATCTGCAGGGAGCGGACGTATTCGTAGATGTCGGAGCCAATATCGGTTATTATACATGCTTGGCACGGTCGCTATCTAAATATGTTGTGGCGTTTGAGCCGCAGTCTCAGAACCTTGAATGTCTATATGCCAGTCTCAAAAGAAACGGCTGGTCAGACACCGAGGTTTTTCCTCTCGGCTTAAGTCATAGTCCTGGTCTTTTAACGTTATATGGAGCTTCCGGTCCCAGCGCTTCCTTGGTCAAAGGGTGGGCGGGCTAT
>CAYUIL010000377.1:0-1583 GCA_964444715.1 uncultured Pirellulales bacterium
CCGTCGATTATATAAAGGTTCCTTGGCATCAAAGAAGACTCTATTTCCCGTCGTGGCAACTGTCAAGAAAGAG
The DNA here is from genome assembly GCA_964444715.1 of uncultured Pirellulales bacterium. Classification (GTDB taxonomy): domain Bacteria; phylum Planctomycetota; class Phycisphaerae; order Sedimentisphaerales; family Anaerobacaceae; genus Fen-1362. The sequence goes on from CAYUIL010000377.1 coordinate 74, forward strand.
CATATAAGTGTTTTCCCTGGGGGTTTATCGGGGGTTTTGCCCATCAAGTTTGGGAAACAGACGCGACCTTATGAGGTTCATTTTTGCCAGGCGTAACTTGAGTCCTGTGCACAGGCAGCCCAGCCCATACCTGATACTGCGGACGAAGTTGATTGAGGATGCTTCGGCAAAGTATTTCGTCGGGCAGCTCACCTCCGCTATGGTGTAGCCGAACCATAGAATCTGCACAAGCATCTGGTTGTCGAAGACGAAATCGTCGGAGTCGGCATCAAGCGGCAACTGTTCAAGCAATCGGCGGGAGAAGGCGCGGTAGCCGGTGTGGTATTCGGACAGTTTAGCGCCCGTAAGGATATTTTCGGAGAAAGTAAGGAACCGGTTGGCGACATACTTCCAGAGCGGCATATTGCCCCTGAGGGCATAACCGCCGAGAATTCGTGAGCCCAGCACGCAGTGGTAAAGCCCGTTGCCAATCATCGAGGCCATCGCGGGTATGAGTTTGGGAGTGTACTGGTAGTCCGGATGGACCATTATGATGATGTCTGCGCCGTGCTCAAGGGCCAGCTTGTAGCAGGTCTTCTGATTGGCCCCGTAGCCGCGGTTCTGCGTATGTGCGTGAACAACCGTGTTCGGCAGTTTCGACGCAATCGCAACGGTATCATCCCCGCTGGCATCATCAACAACCACGACGAGGTCGACAACACCCTGGGCTACCACCTCGCCGTAGGTTTGCTCCAGCGTTTTGGCGGCGTTATAAGCCGGCATCACCACAACAACCTTCTTGCCTGCGAACATAGCTCTATTATATTGGTTTTCCTCTCCGGCGGATAGGGCAAATCGGGCCCCGATGGCCTCAATGTTTTCTCTTCCAGACCACTATCCAGTGGGCTGATGCAGGTTTATAATCGGTCGCCTGCTCATTCCAGCGATAAACCGTCCGACCGTTGGGGAGTATCTCGATTCCTCCCACCGTGTCGTAGAATTCCTTGGCATACCCCTGAAACCAGTCAAAAATAGCCGTTGCCGATCCCCGTCTTTGCAGCCAGGAAGTCCGGACTCCGACAAAAACCATCAATTCGGGCTTGGCCGATTCGATTTCCCCAATCATCTCCTTCTGCATCGCGGCGGCATAGTCATGCACCTCCATCAGAGGATAAGTGTAAATATAACGGGTAGCCGCGCGTCTATTCGAATAAAAGTAGATTTGTGGCTCTGAGCCGATTACAGCAACGGTGTCGCCGGGGGAAGAGTGTTGCTTTATGTATTTGGCGATTTCGAGCGATTCGGGAAAGGGATTGCTGTCGTACAAAAAACGGGAAACGTCCGTGGGGGTAAGCTGAAACAGATATGATCGCTGTTGAAACAGGGAAAAACCGACGACAGCCAAACCAACAAGGGCGGTAACAAGGCCCCGCCGAAATCCCAAACCGCGACCCACTACCGAGTCATTAAAACTGTCAAAACCTGCGCCTGCCGCAACCGCCACGGCGGGGAAAAACAGAATAAAATAGTG
>CAYUIL010000378.1:0-1575 GCA_964444715.1 uncultured Pirellulales bacterium
ATGCAGCTCATAAATGAGCATCTTCTCCAAAGGTATCCCCTTCCACTTCTTGTCCTTCCAGCTAAAGGTATGGTCGACGACCTCGCTGGGACCATGGACGCCTCTGGGCTGAAAACGCGAAGCTGGGTCCGGCCTTCGCGCTGAACTATTCAGGAGATAGAAGTATTGAGCGCCGGCAGCGACTCCCTCAATGGTTTTATGCCAGTACCCCAAGTCGTCTTTATCAAGAGTTATGACCCGCTTTCGAGCAGGCCCGGTAAGCTGCAGCTCTACATTTTCCGCGGCAGGAGCCCATACAGTAAAACTGCAACTGCTGTCCCCAAGATACTCAGCTCCTGTCTTCACCTTCATCCGCCTCTCGTTTAAACACCACTATAGCCAATGGCGGTAGTGTAATAGATAAGGAATAGTCATACTTGCCATAAAAAGACGCAGGGGATGCCTCCAAACCTCCAATATTGCCCTGACCGCTCCCATCATACTCCCTCGCGTCACTGTTCAGGACTTCTTTCCAGTATCCACCCATCGGAACGCCCACCCTGTAGTTGTATCGCGGCACCGGAGTGAAATTGCACACAACCGTCAGCAGCTCGTTGCCCGATTTATCGCGACGTAAAAAGCTGATTACACTTTTGTCCGCGTCGTGAAGGTCAATCCATTCAAATCCGGCACTGTCGAAGTCGAGTTCATAAAGAGCATGTTGGGTTCTGTAGAAATGATTCAAATCGCGCAACCACTTGCTCAAACCCGAATTGCATTTGTTCTGTAAAAGATGCCAATCCAGACTAACGTTGTGATTCCATTCGGCATCCTGACCAAACTCGCCTCCCATAAACAGAAGCTTCTTGCCGGGATGCGTATACATATACCCAAATAATAATCTCAAATTCGCAAACTGCTGCCACTCGTCTCCCGGCATTTTTCGCAGCAGCGAGCCCTTGCCGTGCACAACTTCATCATGGGACAACGGCAAAACGAAGTTTTCTGCAAAAGCGTACCAGATTGAAAATGTGAGTTTGTCCTGATGATATTTGCGATTGACAGGGTCCTCGCCAAGATACTTTAGCGTATCATGCATCCAGCCCATATTCCACTTCATATTAAAGCCCAGTCCGCCGTCTTCGACGCCTCGACTGACCTTGGGCCACGATGTTGATTCCTCGGCGATGGTGTATGTATCCGAAAACTCCTTGTGCACCCACTCGTTCAAACGATGCAGGAAATCCACCGCCTCAAGATTTTCCCGTCCGCCTTTAACATTAGGAATCCATTCACCTTCCTTGCGTGAGTAATCCAGGTAAAGCATCGAAGCCACCGCATCTACCCTCATGCCATCAGCATGATACTTGTCAAGCCAGAAAAATGCGCTACTGATAAGAAAAGCCCGGACTTCATTTCGGCCGTAATTAAAAATGAGACTCTTCCAGTCCGGATGAAAACCCAGCCTTGGGTCAGCATGCTCGTACAGATGGGTGCCGTCAAAATATCCCAATCCATATTCATCCGACGGGAAGTGAGAGGGCACCCAATCCAATATGACGCCGATATTGTTCTGGTGCAGGTGGTCAACCATCG
>CAYUIL010000379.1:0-1573 GCA_964444715.1 uncultured Pirellulales bacterium
TTGAATGGCCGAATTGACCGCCTCGATGTCGCACAGATTGACGGCCGAAAGGTCGCGCTTGTCTTCGATTATAAGAAACGCTCCGAAAGCTCCTTTAGCTGGTCGGAATTTTCCTATGGGTTGGATATCCAGCTTGCGATTTATATGCTCGCCGTCCGCAACGCCACCCACAAGGTTGCCACCGACATCGCCGGCGCGTTTTATCTCCCCGTCGAGATAAGCCCCACCGATACGTCACTTGGCGAATTGGCTGACAGCCGTTCAAAGTTCACTCGCAAGGCAAGAGGCATATTCAACGGCCAATATTTCAAAGATTTGGATTCGACCGCAAGTTCCGGCTGGAACAGCTTTTACAATTTCTTTGTCAGCGCCAAAGGCGACCAATACGGTAATTACCAAAAAGGTAGCGCGCTTAGGCCCCCCGATTTTGAGGCCTTTCTAAAATCTTGTTCCCGAAAGATAGCCGACCTTGCCGGGCAAATCACGTCCGGCAAAATCACTGCAACACCTTATCGATTGTCAGGAAAGTCACCCTGCGAACATTGCGATTATAAACCCGTCTGCCGATTCGATTGGCAGATAAACAACTATAACCTGCTGACCTCCGTCAATAAACAGCAGGTCCTTGAAAAAATAACGAACGTCGATGAACCAGAAGAACATTAATTGGACAACCCAGCAGAGCCGGGCAATTGTTGAGCACGATAGAAACGTCTTCGTATCCGCCTCCGCCGGCACCGGCAAGACCGCGGTGCTGTCGGGTAGTTGCGTTGACATCGTAACAAACGTTTCCGCCTGCCCCGACGTCTGGAGCATCCTCGTCGTTACCTTTACCGATATGGCCGCCGAGCAGATGCGCTCGCGCATCGCCCGGCAGTTGAACTTTGCAATCGAGGCAACTAAAGAGCCGGCTCTTCGTCAGCACCTCCGCCGCCAGCTCATCCTCCTCGGCGCCGCCGACGTCAGCACCATACACTCATTCTGCAAACGACTGATTTCCGAGCACTTTTATAAACTCGACCTTGACCCCACCTTCGGAATTATCGACGCCGACGAGGCAAAACTGCTCAAAGCCGAGATCCTCGAAAAAACAATCGACTATGGCTGGAAGCAAAGCAACCTCGCCGACGCATTGCGACAGCTTTTCAGCCGAAGAGACCTGCGGACAAACGAGGGCTTTCCCGCCAGGATAATCGAGATAAACGATTTCCTCGACGGCATTGTGTCGCGCGATGACTGGCTGACACGCGCACAAATACTGGCCGAATCGACAAATCCCTTTGCCACCGACCTCGCCGAAAGCCAGAAACAAATCGTCGCCGAACAACTGCAAAACGCCGTCAGCCGACTCCACTGCGCACTGAAGATTTACCGGACGAACAACCCCGCAGGCAAATGGGTCTCCAAATACGAGGACGGTTACATCAGACCCGTCGAGCAACTGCTCGAATGGCTCAAAGCCGGCCGCTGGGACACCTCTGCAGCGGCGATAATCGGCTTTGAAAGGCCGACGGTCTATGCACCCAAGGATGTCCCGCCGGTCCTCGGCGAGCTGATAGGCAAAATGGTCAGG
>CAYUIL010000380.1:0-1569 GCA_964444715.1 uncultured Pirellulales bacterium
CTTTTTTCCTCTCAGCCGCATCTTTCGAGACAATCATCTTTCGCAGGATGAACAACGGCTCATCGCTGCCCCTGCCGTAGAACATATGCTCTGTTCTGAATAACCCGATGCCTTCTGCGCCAAGCTGTCTTGCTTTTTTCGCGTCTTCCGGCGTATCTGCGTTGGTGCGGACGCCGAGCTTCCTGACGCCATCGCAAATCTTCAGGAAACTGTTGAGCATCACATTCTCCTCAGCGGCGTCTAACATAGGCAGCTTGCCTTCGTAAACGACGCCCTTTGTGCCGTTGAGCGTAAGCCACCCGCCTTCCTTAAGCACCTTGCCGGCGACGTGAAGCTCTTTTTTCGCATAATCGACCTCGAGTGCGCCGCAGCCGACGATGCAGCACTTGCCCCAGCCGCGTGCGACGAGCGCCGCGTGCGACGTCATACCGCCGCGAGCAGTTAAGATGCCCCGTGCTGCACGCATACCCTCGACGTCCTCCGGGTTGGTCTCTTCACGGACGAGGATGACCTTTTTGCCCGACTTGTTCCAGTCAACGGCTGATTGGGCGGTGAAAACAATCTGGCCGACCGCGCCGCCGGGACCTGCCGGCAGTCCCTTCGCTATTGGCTTGTCGGCCTTCTCGGCCTTGGGGTCGATTATCGGGTGAAGCAGCTCATCTAACTGTCCCGGCGTAACGCGCATCACCACATCTTCCTTCTTTATGAGCTTTTCTTTGAGCATATCGACGGCCATTCGAATCGCCGCCGGGCCGTTGCGCTTGCCGACGCGGCACTGGAGCATCCAGAACCGGCCGTTCTCAATCGTAAACTCGATATCCAGCATATCGCGGTAATGCTTTTCGAGCTTCCTTTGAATGGTGAACAGCTCCTTGTATATCTTCGGCATCGCCTTTTCGAGCGACACCAGGTCTTTATTGTGCTCGCTCTTTGAGTATTCGTTGACGGGGGCAGGCGTCCTGATACCGGCGACGACGTCCTCGCCTTGAGCGTTAATCAGGTATTCGCCGTAAAACCTGTTCTCGCCGTTGCCGGGGTTACGCGTAAAGGCGACTCCCGTGGCGGAATTGTCGCCCATATTGCCGAACACCATCGTCTGCACGTTTACGGCCGTGCCCCATTCGTCGGGGATGCCCTCGATGCGCCTGTAGCTGACCGCCCGTTTGCCGTTCCACGACGCGAACACCGCGGTAATGCCGCCCCACAGTTGGGCATTGGGGTCATCCGGGAATTCTTTGCCGAGGACCTCTCTGACCCTGCTCTTGAATAACTCGCAGAGATTCTTGAGGTCAATCGCGGTCAAATCGGTATCGGACTTATAGCCCTTTTGCTCTTTGATGTGGTTCATTATCCTCTCAAACTGCCGGCGGATGCCCTGGTCCTCCTTTGGCTCTATTCCTGCCGCCTTTTCCATCACGACGTCCGAATACATCATAATCAGCCGGCGATAGGCGTCATAAACGAACCGTTCGCTGCTGCTTTTCGCAATCAATCCCGGAATCGTCTTGCTCGTCAGCCCGACGTTCAACACCGTTTCCATCATACCGGGCATCGACTTTCGGGCACCGG
>CAYUIL010000381.1:0-1278 GCA_964444715.1 uncultured Pirellulales bacterium
CTCGTGAGCAAAGGCGACCATATGGTTTACCTTTACAGCCCGCAATTGCTGAGCACCCAGGCGGAGCTTTTACAGGCGGTAAAAACGGTCCAGGAAACGGGCAGCGGCACATCGGAGCTAATACGACGGTCAAGTGCAGCAACGGTTGAGGCGGCGAGAGAAAAACTTCGGCTGCTGGGCCTGCAGAAGGGACAGATAGAGGAGATTGAAAAGACAGGCAAACCCACCGACCATTTAACCATTTACGCACCGATAGGTGGGATTGTAATCGAAAAGCACGCCAACGCAGGCGATTACGTCGAGACAGGGGCAAAAATTTACACGATTGCGGACCTGTCACAGGTGTGGGTAAAGCTGGACGCATACGAATCTGATATGGCGTGGCTGCGATACGGACAAGCGGTGGAGTTTGCCACCGAGGCATACCCTGGCGAGGTGTTCAGGGGGACAATCAGTTTTATCGACCCCGTGTTGAATCCTATGACGAGGACGGTGAAGCTGCGGGTAAACGTAGCGAATCCCAACGGTCGGCTCAAGCCCGAGATGTTTGTGCGTGCGGTTGTGCGGTCGAAGGTGGCCGCGAGCGGAAGGGTTATGGATGAGGATATGGCGGGCAAGTGGATATGCCCGATGCATCCGTCGGTTGTAAAAACAGAACAGGGCACCTGCGACATCTGCGGGATGGATTTGGTGACGACGGAATCGCTGGGTTACGTGACGGCGCAGGAAGCAAATGAAGCACCACTTGTGATACCGACATCGGCTCCCTTGATAACTGGCAGGCGTGCGGTTGTTTACGTTCGATTAGAGGGCAGGGAGAAGCCGACGTTTGAGGGCAGAGAGATTGTGTTAGGCCCCAGAGCCGGCGACTACTACCTTGTTAAAGAAGGTCTGAAAGAAGGCGAACTCGTTGTTACAAACGGGAATTTCAAGATTGACTCGGCCCTGCAGATACAGGCAAAACCGAGTATGATGAATCCCGAAGGCGGAATGGCTCCGATGCAAATGTATCATCATTAAACAGTAACCAGAACCAGGAACCCATTTTTGAAAGGAAATTAGAATGAACACGAAAAGGGGATATTTACTGCTGGCGGCTTTGGCAATAGCAGCACTGGTGACGCTGGTCGGGTGCAAGAAGAAAGAAGAGCCGGCCGCGCCTCCCAAGGCGACAACGATGAAAGAGATGACCAAGAAGGCAGCTACAACGGCAGAGGAGGCAGAAAAAGCGGCGACTGCCACGGCAGAAGAGGCGAAGAAGGCAGTGGCGGCAGTTGA
>CAYUIL010000381.1:1288-1566 GCA_964444715.1 uncultured Pirellulales bacterium
CAGGGCGAGAAATGCCAGCGCAGACAGAAAAGGTGAAAGAGACCGCAACTGCGACGGCTTCAATGGAGCAGACGATGTGTCCCATAATGGACGGCAACAAAATCGACAAGAACGTTTTTGTCGAGTACAAGGGCAAGAAGGTTTACTTCTGCTGCGCCGGCTGCAAGGCAAAGTTCGAGGCGGACCCGGAAAAGTACATTGCCAAGCTGCCACAGTTCAAACAATAGTTCGGCTGCACGGAAAAAAAACTATCCTGAGCTCTGACGGGAGCATTGGAT
>CAYUIL010000382.1:0-1562 GCA_964444715.1 uncultured Pirellulales bacterium
CTTGGTAATTGTCGCCGCAGTTGCTTTCCGAGTACGTAATAGAAGGCGGCTGTGCAGGCGCGGTTATTGCCACTATACAAACGCCACCTTCGCAATAATCGCTCCAGCCGCAAACGTTCCACGCCTTCACACGATAGCGATAATTGCCGCAGATGCTTACGTTCGCATCGTAGCAAGTGTCAGGGCCGTTATAGTCTTGCACCCAGCCGCCTCCGTCATTAACGTCCACCTCATAAGACGTGGCACAGCTCACTGCCTCCCAGCAAACCTCGTAATTACCGCCGCAATTGCTGTCGGGGTACGTAATAGGACAAGGTTGTGCCGGCGGGGTTATTGCCACTAAACAACAATGGTCCCCTGTGCACCAGTTGCTGTAGCCGCAAACGTTCAATGCCCTCACACGATAGAGATAATTGTTGCAGTCGCTCACGCTCTCATTGCAGCAAATGTCGGGGCCGCTATAGATTAGCGACCAATCGTTTTCACCACAAGAGGAACGCTCCAGCTCATAAGACGCAGCACAGCTCACTGCCGTCCAGCAAACTTGGTAATTGTCGCCGCAGTTGCTTTCCGAGTACGTAATAGAAGGCGGCTGTGCCGGCGCGGTTATTGCCACTATACAATTTCCGCCTTCGCAAGGATCGCTGCAGCCGCATGCGTTGCATGCCTTTACACGGTAACGATAAATGCCGCAACTGCTCACGTTCTCATCGTAGCAAGTGTCGGTGCCGTTATAGCCTTGCACCGGCTCCCAACCGCTCCAATTGCCTCCGTCATAAACGTTAACGTCCAACTCATAATACGTAACCCGCTTACATGGCTCCATGCTCGAACTCGGTGGCTCCCAGCAAACGGGGTAACTGCCGCCGCAATTGCTGTCGGGGTACGTAATAGAAATGGGAATGTCCGGTGCGAGTTCTGTCACTATACAATCTCCGCCTTCGCAAGGATCGCTGCAGCCGCAGTGGTTGCACGCCTTTACACGGTAGCGATAATTGCCGCAGTCTAAATCACTCTCATTGTAGAAATTGGGTTCGTCGTTGTAGACAAGCTCATTGGGTTCACCGTTTTTGGAACGCCACAACTCATAAGACGTAGCCCTTTCTGATTCCGCCCATTTAACGGTGTAACTGCCGCCACAATTGCTGTCGGGGTATGCGATGGAAGCTGGCGTAGGCGGGGGTTCACATATACTTTTCTCAAACAAACCGATATCATCGAAGTACACAAGACCTGAGCCGCCTGCGTTCGGCTCGTTCCGGTCGCCGAAGCCGATATATATCATGTTGACATCATTCAGGTCCACGCCGCCATTGCTATGGAAGATGTTCAGGTCAATCAGCCACTGCTCCCAGTCACCTATCAGCGTCGCATTTGGGTCAGGATGAGTCTCAAACGCACTATTGCCGTAATTATCTTTCAGGCCCACATACATCGGCTCAGGGTCATTGTCATGGTAAACTATGCCAATATCCTTGCCTTCGCATGGGTCTCCAATGCGAGTGGGAATAGGGGAATTTACGTCAACCTGAGCAAATTTGGCTTTGCACATATCGCCATAG
>CAYUIL010000383.1:0-1556 GCA_964444715.1 uncultured Pirellulales bacterium
CGGCCGCTACTGCTGCTTGGCCGCAATCTGGCGCTGACGCAATACTGTCTTTAACCTCGCTATCTCACGACGCGTATTTATCGCCGCCTTGCAGTCCTGCAGCTTTTCCGTCGCCGCCTGCGAACGCAAATCAAACATATGCCGCTGCAGCTCTTCCACTTTGCTTTCGAGCTCATCGGTGCTCATCTCACGATAAAGACTCGCCTTCATCTCAATACCCTTATCCCACCGTGTGCCTGCGCCGGACTAATCTGCACTTTATCGGCATCTTGTGAGCCACCCGCACCAACGCACGCTTGGCCACTTCCTCATCAACGCCGCCGACCTCAAACATGACCATTCCCGGCCTGACCCGAGCCACCCAAAACGCCGGCTCACCCTTGCCCTTGCCCATTCGCGTCTCGAGCGGCTTGGCGCTTACCGGCTTGTACGGGAATATCCTAAGATACACCTTGCCCTCACGTTGCAGATAATGTGTAGCCGACACACGACCGGCCTCTATATTCTTCGCACTGACCCAGGCCGTCTCTAACGCCTGCAAACCGTACTCGCCGAACGCAACATAATTCGCCCTGCTGGCGTTGCCTTTCATTCTGCCGCGTTGGCTCTTACGATACTTAACTCTCTTCGGCATCAAAGCCATTCTGTAAACCCCGTGCTAAAACCTATAACCAACCTATGAATCCCTTATCAGCTCCCTTGCGGATTGCCCCCTTCGGGCTTTTCAGCCGCCGACGGTTTAGCGTTATCACCCGACACACCGCCGCCCGCCTGGGCCTCCTGCCCCGGCTGTCTCGCCGCCACCGGCCCACCCGAAACCTCACCGCCGGCAACCTCTGCACGCCGAAATGGGCGACGACGACGCGCCCGTCTGGTCTCCGGCTGCTCGCCAAAATTCCCCTTGTAAACCCAAACCTTTATTCCTATCGTCCCGTATGTCGTCTCCGCACGGGCGGTGGCGTAATCAACGTCCGCCTCCAGCGTATGCAACGGTATGCTTCCCATCTTCTGCGTCTCCTGCCTGGCTATCTCAGCCCCGGCTAAGCGCCCCGAACACATAATCTTCACGCCCTTGGCGCCCGAGTTCATCGCCGACTCACAATGCTGCTTCATCGTGCGCCTGAAAGACGCACGCTTACAAAGCTCCTCGGCAATCATCTCCGCCACCAAAAAGGCATTCAGGTCCGGCTCTGAAACCTCAACAACATTGATGGTCACCTTGCGACCCGTCAACGCCTCTATCTCTTCCCGCAGCTTGTCAACCTCGCCCCCACGCGGGCCAATCACCACCCCCGGCCGGGCGCTGTGCAGCGTCACCGTCACCTCGTTGCGAGTCCTAACCACCTCGGTCCTCGCAACCCCCCCCTTAGGCATCTGCCGGTTGTATTTCTTGTCGATGTATTCGCGAATCGCCTGCTCCAACTGGGCAACGCTCCTGAACACGCCACGACGAATGCGACGATCGGTGATGTCGCGGAACCACCGCTCGATCAGGTTCAACCACGAACTGCTCGTCGGCGTGAAGTGCATGTGAAATCGCTTGTGCCGCTTCAGCC
>CAYUIL010000384.1:0-1549 GCA_964444715.1 uncultured Pirellulales bacterium
ACCCGCGTCGGCGCCTCAGATGAATTGGTGCGGGGCCAATCGACCTTTATGGTCGAAATGACCGAAACCGCAAACATCATCAACAATGCCACCTCAAAATCATTAGTCATCTTAGATGAAGTCGGCAGAGGCACAAGCACTTACGATGGCCTTTCTCTTGCTTGGGCAATCACCGAGCACATCGCCAACAAAATCAAGTGCCGAACGCTCTTCGCCACGCACTATCACGAATTGACGGAGCTTTCGGAACTGTTCGCCAATATCAAGAACTGCAACGTGGCCGTGCGGGAATGGATGGATGAGGTGGTATTCCTTCACAAAATTCTCCCCGGCGGTACCGACAAATCCTACGGCATCCACGTCGCAAAATTAGCCGGCATACCAAAACCCATCTTGGAACGTTCAAAAGAGATTTTGGCCGAGCTTGAAACCACCTTTCAAAAAGAAGCCGCCGGCTCGCATCTTGCCAAAAACAAAACCAAAGCCCCCGACGTTGATATGCTCTTCGTCCAAAAACACAAACCTGTCTTAGACAAACTCGCCTCAACCGATGTGAATAACCTCACCCCCATCGAAGCAATAAACCTGCTGAATCAGATAAAAAGCGAACTCAACGGCTCCATTGATAAAAAATAGTATGTCTGGATATTGATATGTCGGTCCTCACCAACAGAAACGGCTACCTTACTTCTGATAATACTGCATCGCCTCGGGGATGAGCCGCTTGATATTGTTGATTCTCGTTGAATCGGCGGGGTGAGTGCTGAGCAACTCCAACGGCCTCTGGCCCTTATTCATAGCAGACATCCTCTCCCAGAAGCTGACCGCTTCATTCGGATTATAACCCGCCATTGCCATAAATATCAGTCCCATCCGGTCCGCCTCGTTTTCGTGAAGCCGGCTGTATGGCAGAAGGACTCCGACCTGGGTTCCTATCCCGTATGACTGCTTAAACAGATTTTGTGTTTGCTCCGGCTTATTGGCAAGCGCCTCCGACAACGCCATTCCACCCAGCTCTACCATAAGCCCCTGCGACATGCGTTCAGAGCCGTGCCTGGCGATTGCGTGTGCAATCTCGTGGCCCATCACCACCGCTAACCCTGCTTCATTTTGCGCAACAGGTAACAGGCCTGTATAGACCACGACTTTCCCGCCGGGCATACACCACGCGTTTACATTAGGGTCTTCGACGAGGTTGAACTCCCATTGGTAGCTCCTTATCCGAGATGACAGGTTATTCTCTGCGCAGTACTTCTCCACGGCCTTTTGAATCCTGGCGCCGACATCCTTGACCATGCGTGTTTTCTGGGTATCGCTGCTGAGCTTGTTTGAAGTGAGAAACTCATTGTAGGACTGCAAACTCATTGAGTTCATCATCGAATCAGGAACAATGTTGAACTGTTTTCTGCCCGTTATCGCGACCCGCGAACACGACGTTTGCATTAACAGCACGCAACACAACGCAGCCACTTTCAAAACCAATCGGCGATTCATAACATTTCTCCTGTTTTTGTAATAATTCATCCTGCTAAATTTTACCAGCGAGTGC
>CAYUIL010000385.1:0-1539 GCA_964444715.1 uncultured Pirellulales bacterium
CGGATATGCAAATGAACCAGATGGTAAGCGTGATGCAAATGTTTCCGTGGTTCGGCAAGATTGACGCACGGACGGAGGCGGCGATGAAGACCGCAGAGGCGGCGCACCAGAAATACCAGGCGGCGCGGCTTGCCTTATTCAGGGAGGTGAAGGACGGTTTTTACGAATATGCATATTTGGCCAAGGCGATTGAGATAGCGATAGAGAATCTCGAATTGCTGAGACATTTCGAGGAGGTAGCCCGAACTAAATATACGGCTGCGGAGGCGGGACAGCCGGACGTAATAAGGGCGCAGGTGGAGCTTGCAAAGATGGAGTATATTTTGCGGAGCTTGGAGCAGTTGCGAAAGCCGACCGTAAGCAAATTGAACAAGGCACTGACTCTGCCGGCGGATACGAATCTGCCCTGGCCGAAGGTCGAAACATTCGAGGCGGCGCCGCTGGAATACGAACGGTTAGTTAATCTGCTGAGGCAAAATAATCCGGAGCTGGTGGGTCTTAATTTTGAGGCGATGGCGGCAAAGAGCAGGATTGAGCTCGCGAAGAGGAATTTCTATCCCGACATAGGCGTGGGAGCTGAGTGGGTGCAGTTCGACCGAAGTGGCGGGATGAGCGGCCGGGATTCCGTAGCCCTTATGTTCCAGATAAATTTGCCTTTGTGGCGAGACAGCTACAGCGCCGGCGAGCGCCAGGCCCAGGCGCTTGCCGCCGGCATTGAGCAGGAAAAGATTGACACGGAAAACAGCTTACTGGCCAAGGCGGCGAGGAGCTACTACGATTACGACGACAGCATCAGAAGGATTCGGCTGTATCGCGACACACTGATACCGAAGGGAGAGGAACTTTTGCAGGCATCCGAGACGGCATATATGGGAGGGACTATCGACTTTTTGAGTTTGATAGATGCGCAGCGGATGCTGCTGGATTACTACTTGTCATACCAGCGAGCGCTTGCTGACAACCGGCAGAAGTTAGCTGAGCTGGAAATGCTGGCCGGTGCAGAACTGGAAGTGAGGTAGCAGGGACGAATCAAATGCGGGAACCCTGTAGAACATATTCCTATGGGATTAGTATAGTATAGGAAAGGCAGAGCAATGGCAATTTTAGGTTCGAAATCAAAGTGGTTGATTTTGTTTCTGGTTGCGGCGTTTGCAGCCGGATATGTCGTGCGCGGGTTTACGGCGAGCAAAGGGGAGAAATCAGGCGTTGCCCAACAGGGCCAGCCGAAGCCCGCTTCTGCGCAGCAATGGTGGACCTGTGCGATGCACCCGCAGATTCGTCAGCCCAAGCCGGGCAAATGCCCCATTTGCTTTATGGATTTGATACCGGTCGCTTCAACGGAGGAACAAGCCGGAACGAGGCAAATAGTGTTTTCGGAAGATGCGTTGAAGCTGATGGAGGTTGAGACGACGCCAGTGGAGCGGAAGTTTGTCGAAGCCGAGGTTCGCATGGTCGGCAAGGTCGAATACGATGAAAGCCGGGTAAAGGAAATCGCGGCGTGGGTTCCGGGGAGAATCGACCGGCTGTATGTGGACTTCA
>CAYUIL010000386.1:0-1535 GCA_964444715.1 uncultured Pirellulales bacterium
ATCGGGAGTTGCTGCAAAAGGCCTGGGATTTTGTCAAGGACAGCCGGGCGAAGTCAAAAGCGCGGCTTTTTATGTGGAAGTTAAAAAAACTGCGGGAATCGGTGGTGGAGCCGGGAGGGATTGAACCTCCGACCAACACCTTATAAGAGTGCCGCTCTACCACTGAGCTACGGCTCCATTTTTTATTCTAGCAAAAATTTGAAAATTTAGCAAACGACCTGCCTTGAATTGGGCGGGATTTTTTGTTAGGATATGGGCCACTCGGCACACTTTATTCAAATATCTTCAAGCACTCTAATACTGCGCAGTATTAGAGTGGAACCCAAAAAAGAAGGAGGGAGCGCGTGAAAGTCAAGTTTAGGGTAATCAAGAGGAGCACCGCTCCCGAGCATCGGGGTTGTAAGAAATTCCGGTGGCTCGGGCAGAGATTCAGTTGTGCCGGTCATGCCTTGGCAGCACTGATCAACGTGATCGGACAACTGAAGTGCGACTGGGACCGGATTGACATCCAGTTGATCCAGGGAAAGGAGGAGGGAGGTGGGAAAGCGAGGGAAGGTCTATCCCGATGAGTGGTCGGTCTCTCGACTGCTTGATGCACAGGAGTGCGCGGAACGGCTCCGTCGCCGACTGACCGAAAAGCGCCCGGCGACCTTTCCACTCTTCGTTGCCGGCGAAGCGCTTCACGGAGCGGCCCACTACGCGGTTTGGAATAAGAGATTCCGGCGAGGGGACAATGGTCGGGGAACTTTTTTCAAAACCGCCAAGTCCTTCTTCGATTGGTGGAGCTGGGGTTACTGGACCAGATTCATCAAAAGGAAAGAAAAGCCCCCGGGCATCCGCTGGAAGAACCGCGACGGGGAATATATCTCTTTCTGCAACTTCTGTGGCGAACTTCTAACCGGACTGCGGTGGGTCGGGCCCGAGGCCCCGCGTCAATTAATCCCTGTGCGGGAGCGGAATTACTTCCGGATGATGAACCGGCCGGTGGTGCCCTTCAAGTTGCTGGCGTCGGAACTTCCGTTCGATGTGCAATTTGGCGAGAGGTTCCGGCTGAACGGAAGGATGGACCAAATTTGGGAAGTCCCGCCGCACGCGCCGGAGGAGGGGCAGCCGAAATTCCTAACCGAGGGCGGAATCGTGATTGTTGACCTCACGATGGGGGGAGGTCCGGTCAAGTGGGTGCAGTTGGTGCTGTATGCGTTGGCGGCAAGGTTGACTGTCCGTCAAGATCCGGAATTCCGCAAAACACTTTTCTGGGACCCCAAAACAAAAGAGTGGAGACATAGTTTGGGGGAGATGGAGGATCTCCTCGATCGGGCAAGGGTGGCGGTTCTTTCTCTTTCGGAAGGGAAGTTAAAGCCGCGCCGCCCGGCGGCGGAAAACTTTCGGGAACTCGAAGAGACGCTCGAGGAAGGAGCAGAGTTAGTTCGCCGGATTGGCCGTGGCGAGAAAATGAAGGCCAACCCAACTGACTCTCACTGCCGACTGTGTCTTTTCAATCTCGACTGTCCCTA
This sequence comes from uncultured Pirellulales bacterium, assembly GCA_964444715.1. Lineage (GTDB taxonomy): Bacteria > Planctomycetota > Phycisphaerae > Sedimentisphaerales > Anaerobacaceae > Fen-1362. The sequence continues at coordinate 1,515 of CAYUIL010000386.1, forward strand.
TGCGGCAACCCGAGAGACGAT
>CAYUIL010000387.1:0-1521 GCA_964444715.1 uncultured Pirellulales bacterium
CTCCTATCAGCCGCTGCAAAGTAACATACGTCTGAATGATAAAAGTCTTTGTCATCTTGAATCCCATCAGCATTGATTCGATGGGGCCGTCGGCCTTATACAGCCGCTCCAGGTCCGCAAACGGCACCGGCTGCTCAAATGAGGCACGCACCGCGACGATTTCCCGCTCACCGGATATTTCCACCGCCACGTCGCCGGCGACTTTGTCATCGAGCCGCCAGTCAATCGTAATCCGCTGGCCCGCGTTTTTTCTTAACTGGCTGGCAATGTCATAAAAGCTCGACACCTCAACACCGTCGACGGCTGTTATTACCGCACCCCGCGGAATTGCAATCGGCTCAGGATGTCGCTCGGTTGTGATGGTCCTGGCAACAACCGGATGCTCGACATCAAGCTCGGGCACTATACCTATGACCACGCGGTCGGAACCTCGCTGTTTGTGGGGGACCACCGGCACCGTCAGACGCTGCTGCACGCCATTGGAGTCGTTGCGTTGGACCGTTATGGGAAGCTTTTTACCCTCATACGCCGTAGTCAGTTCCCGCAACTCCGTATATGTCGGGTTTTCAATATCGGCGACGGCAACGATGATGTCCGCGGGTTTTAATCTCGCGGTATCATCGCCGGTTTTCGGTCGAGCAAGACCGACCTTAGCGAGCAATCGCAGCAGCCATTCCTTGACAGGCTGCGGCTCGTCGAATACCTCTGTTATGCGCATCCGTGGCACCATAGAGCAGATATTGGCAAGGTCGGCTTCGGATTCCGAAACGGGGCGTATCACCGCTGGAAAAGCCAAAGACACACAACCCTCAACTAATTGTGTCTGTCCCGACGATTCCCCGCGTTCCGCCAAAAGCACAACATTCGGCTCGAATGTCCTGTCAACAACCTTCTCGAACTGCCAGTGGTTGTTGACATCGACGCTGGCGACGGCCCTGATACGGTCGCCGGGCAAGAGTCCCGTGGTTTCAAGGAGCCGGTTGGCGTCTTCGGCGAAGAGCTTTGCAATGGTCAAGCTGTAGGCCCTTTCGATACCAAAAACGCGGAACTGCTCGCCGGGCAGTTGCTCGGCGGCCAACGAGACTTCCTCTATTGTGCCGTCTTCGTGGCGGACCTTGAGCGATACCGCCTCACCTTTGGCGGAAAGCACCCCGGCCATCATAACGTCGCTGAAATCCAGCCGGCCGTTTTCGCCGGCGACCTCGATTACCTCGTCGCCGCCCTTTAATCCGGCCCGCTCGGCGGGCGAACCGGGTATCACGCCGCCAACAGTCGGACCCGTCAGGTTTATGCCAACCAGGAACACTATAATATAGACAATGACGGCGCTTATCGCATTAAAGGTCACTCCCGCGGCAAAGACCGCCGCACGAGCCAGGGCGGGCTTGTTGGCGAACGACCGAGGGTCGTCGCTTGTCTTCGTGGGGCCTGTGTCATCCTGGCCCAGCATCTTGACAAACCCGCCAAAGGGGATAAGACCTATCCGGTATTCGGTATCGCCCGGCAGAATCTTTTTGCCGA
>CAYUIL010000388.1:0-1512 GCA_964444715.1 uncultured Pirellulales bacterium
ATAATTTTTGTCGCCAAAGCGTGATGCTGCTGGCGGTAGCGGCGGGATTGGCCCATTTGCAGGGTTATATAACTGTTCTGTTCACGGTGCCCTTTATTATCTTTGCCGCTTACGCTGGCTTCCTGGCGGACCGTTTTTCAAAACGCTCGGTGGTGATTGGCGTAAAGCTTGTGTCCCTTATCGCGTATATCCTCGGCGCCGTCGGCCTTTACCTGATGAGCTGGCCGATTATTTTGATTACGGTATTCATCCTCGGCGTCCAGGCGACGTTCTTTAGCCCCGCAATCTACGGCATAATTCCTGAGCTTTATCCCGCCGAATACGTTATTACCGCAAACGGTATTATCACCGTGGCCGCCAACGCCGCAATATTACTGGGTATCGCAGGCGCCGGCCTGGTCCTCGATATCAAAGGCGACATAAACAATGTCCCTCTCAGTATCTGTCTTGCGGCTGGGTGTGGCTTAGGCGTCGCTTTTATTACGTTTATTATATCTTTCTTTGTTCCCAAATTTCCCGCCGCCTCGCCAAAAGCCAAATTTCCCTGGCGGGGGCCGGTTGATTCGGTCATCACTCTTGCGCAAACCCGACGGGACCCGCTCCTTGCGAATTCAATCCTCGCCAAGGCGTTTTTCTGGTTTGCCGGTTCGCTGCAAATCTTAATCATCAACCCTCTCGGCCTGTCTCAGTTCGGCCTCACAAAGACAATGACAAGCGCCTTGGTGGTCATTGAGCTTGTCGGCGTCGCGGCGGGGAGCTTACTTGCGCCGGTATTTGCCAGGGGCCGCAAGTGGTATCGGGTGCTGATGCCTGCATCGTTGGTAATGGCTGGTTCAATGTTCGCCGTGGCCGCGGTCCCATATTTGCCCTTGTTTACGCACAGGGCGGTCGTTATTGGCGCATTGGCGATGCTGGGTGTCGCCGGCGGGGTCTTTTCAATCCCGGTAACGAGCTTCATTCAAGTCAGGCCCGCCCCCCAGTTCAAAGGCAGAATGATTGCGTCATCGAATTTTGCCGATTTTGTGGGTATACTACTTTCGGGCGTGGTTTTTTATGTCTTTGACCATTTGCACGTCAGGCCCAGCAATTGTTTTGCAATCGAGGCATTGATGGTGACGGCCGTGGCCGGCTGGTTGTTAATGGTGCTGCCTAAGGAATCCGATAATGCTTGATTTTTTCGCCCGAACAATCGCAAAGTTTTTGTTTTTGCTGCGTTACCGAATTCGTCTCATCGGCCTCGACAAAATCGCTGCCAAAGGCAGGACCGGAATTGTCTTTCTCCCAAACCATCCCGCACTCATCGACCCCATTATTATGTTTGCTTATCTGCACGGCCAATTCGCCCCGCACGGCTTCGGCGACCAGGACCAGGTCAATCGTCCCCTGATTCGCTTCTTTGCCCGCCGATGGGGCGTCCGAACCGTCCCAAGCATCGCAACATACGGGCCTGCCGCCAGAACCGAAATCGAAAAAGTCCTCGACCAGACCATCGAGGGCCTCAAACAAGGTGAT
>CAYUIL010000389.1:0-1500 GCA_964444715.1 uncultured Pirellulales bacterium
CCCTCTGTGCCAATAATAGTGAGACAAAAAGTGAGTGTCAACGAGAGGGCGATTTGAGGAGCTAGAGATGTCAGAATTTATTGTCCAAGAGACAGTTAAAGATGCACCGGTTAAATCGAGCACAGAGGTTGTGGGGGTGGCAACCCGCCGGGCATTTTCAGATGCTTACAAACGCCGTATCCTCGAAGAGGTCGATCGAGCCCAGCCCGGGGAGATTGGTCTGATATTACGCCGCGAAGGGTTATACTCATCACAACTGGCCGTATGGCGGAAATGGAGGAGCGGCATGACCTCGAAGAAAAAGAAGACGGGCAAAGATGTGGTGGACATGGCGGCGTATAAGCGTCTTGAGAAAGAAAATGCAAAACTCAAACTGAAGCTTCGTAAAGCCGAGGCGATGCTTGAACTCCAAAAAAAAGCGGCGGAGATTCTCGGCTACGACAAGGAGGAGACGCAAGGGAGCGACTCGTGAGGCTGGTGGATGATCGTCCCGATATGCTGACGGTATCGCAGGCATGTGCTAGTCTCGAACTGGCGCGCTCGACCTACTACCGGACTAAGACGGGGCAGGAGGACAGAGAAGAAGAACGCCGGTCTCATCGGCGTTTGAGCGACCTGGAACGCCAGCGCGTATTGGATACAATGGTGAGCGAGCGCTTCTGCGATCAGTCCGTTCGGCAGGTATGGGCTGAACTCGTTGACGAGGAAACGTATCTCTGTAGTGTTCGGACGATGTATCGTATCCTGAAAGAAAACAAGGCGGTTCGCGAACGGAGAAACCAACTCCGGCATCCCGAGTATCGCCGGCCGGAGCTATTGGCAACGGGTCCCAATCAGCTCTGGAGCTGGGATATAACCAAATTGAAGGGTCCGAGGAAGTGGAGCTATTTTTACCTCTACGACATCATGGATGTTTACAGCCGCAAGGTGGTTGGCTGGCTCGTGGCTAATCGCGAGTCATCAACGCTGGCCGTAGAACTGATCCGTCAGTCGTGCAAACGCGAAGGTATCAAGCGCGATGAACTCACCGTTCACGCGGATCGTGGTTCATCGATGCGATCGAAGCCGGTGGCCTTCCTGCTTGCGGATCTGGGAGTAACGAAAACCCACTCGAGACCATACACGAGTACGGACAATCCGTACTCGGAAGCACAGTTCAAGACGCTGAAGTATCAACCGGACTTCCCTGAGCGTTTTGGCTCAATCGAAGATGCCCGCGCATTCCTGGTTCGTTTCTTCGACTGGTACAATAACGAGCATTGCCATAGCGGTATTGGGCTGGTTACACCCACGCAGCGTCATGAGGGAACCGACAGGCAGGTTTATCAGAAACGACAAGAGGTGCTGAGAGTATTTTTTGAACGGCATCCTGAGCGTTTTGTTCGAGGCATGCCCTCGCCGCCTGAGCTGCCGGGAGAGGTCTGGATCAATAAGCCTGATCAGCGCCGAATGGCGGCCTGATCATGAAAAAAGTTGTCTCATTGTTATTGACACATTCCG